>JBGULZ010000001.1:0-3612 GCA_045116595.1 Ruminococcus sp.
TGGTGCCGGTGACCGGACTCGAACCGGTACGGTATCGCTACCGGCGGATTTTGAGTCCGCTACGTCTGCCAATTCCATCACACCGGCAAATCACTTTGATTATTATACAATATGTTCTAAAAAAAATCAAGTGATAATTTCTTATAATAGTTTTACAGACAATAATACTCATTTAAAGCTGCTGTTTTTATGATTTAAATTAGTATAAATAACATTCGTTTAATACAAAATATTGTGTCTGACGCCAAAATACACAATTATTCACACAATATCTGCTGTTATTTTATACCAATCATCAAAATTTGCTTATAATTCTTATTCAGCTAAAAAAACCACTAATATTATACTATAATATACCGTGTATTGTTATTTTCAATTCTCAATTTCTATTTTTTGGAGGAGTCATTATGGAAAAGAAAGAGCTTATGTACGAAGGCAAGGCAAAAAAGGTATATTCTACCGACGATCCCGCTTTATGTATCGTTTCTTACAAGGACGACGCTACCGCTTTTAACGGCGAGAAGAAGGGTACTATCGTCGGCAAGGGTGTTGTAAACAACCGTATGAGCAACTTTATGTTCCAGTTGCTCGAGAAAAACGGTATCCCCACCGATTTTGTTGAGGAGCTCAACGATCGCGACGCGGTTCTCAAGAGAGTTGAGATCGTTCCTCTCGAGGTAATCGTCCGCAACAAGGCGGCAGGTTCATTCTCTAAGCGATTCGGCGTTCCCGAGGGAACAGCGTTCAAGTGCCCGACTCTTGAGTACTGCCTCAAGGATGACGACCTCGGCGATCCCATGATCAACGACAGCCAGATCATCGCCATCGGCGCGGCAAAGCAGGAAGAGCTTGACACCATAGCCAAGTACACACTCAAAATCAACGAGGTTATGATCGACTTCTTCAAAAAATGCGGCGTAGACCTCATCGACTTCAAGATCGAGTTCGGCAGACTTCCCGACGGCACTATCATTCTCGCCGATGAGATCTCACCCGATACCTGCCGTTTCTGGGATGTAGAGACAGGCGAAAAGCTCGACAAGGACCGTTTCCGCAGAGATATGGGCGGCGTAGAGGAAGCTTATGCCGAGATGATGAAGCGCGTCGGACTCGGTGAATGATCATACATAAAAGATAGGAAATTTGAGTTTAATTAATCGGATGGTGAAGTCTTGAATAATTCTTTCGATAATTACGCAAAGGAAGGCTTGCACGAGGAGTGCGGAGTCTTCGGAATATTCAGCGATGGTACGATTTCGCCCGCTTATGCTTGTTACAACGGACTTCTTGCGCTTCAGCACAGAGGTCAGGAGAGCTGCGGAATCGCCGTTACCGACGACGGTGTAATCGATTATTACAAAAATATGGGTCTTGTTACCGAGGTGTTCAACAACAATATCCTTGACTCGCTCCCGGGACAGATGGGTATTTCTCACGTTCGATACTCAACAGCAGGCGGCTCTGTGCTTGAAAACGCGCAGCCGCTTGTTATGCGTTATGTAAAGGGTACTCTTGCGGTGGCTCACAACGGAAATCTCACCAACGCGGTAGAGATCCGCAGAGAGCTTGAACAGACGGGCGCTATCTTCCAGACGACTATCGACTCCGAGGTCATCTGTTATGTTGTCGCCCGCGAACGTCTTAAATGCCACAGCGTTGAAGAAGCGGTAGCCAATGCAATGCAGAAGATCGAAGGCGCGTATTCTCTGCTCGTAATGAGCCCGAGAAAGCTTATCGCCGCGCGCGATCCTCACGGTTTCAGACCGCTCTGTATGGGCAAATACAACGATTCCTACGTCTTTGCCAGCGAGAGCGCGGCGCTTGACGCCTGCGGAGCCAAATTTGTCCGCGATGTTGAACCCGGTGAGATAATCGTTGTCGACAACAAAAAGGGTATGCGCAGTATCAAGCCCGATTTTAAGGAAAAGAAAAAATCCATTTGTATTTTTGAGTATATTTATTTTGCGCGCAGCGACAGCTTGATCGACGGCGTCAGCGTGTATGAAAGCCGCAAAAAAGCCGGCAGGATACTGGCGCGCGAGTTCCCCGTTGAGGCTGATATGGTTATCGGCGTTCCCGAATCGGGGATCGACGCCGCTATCGGTTATTCCGAGGAATCGGGTATACCGTATCAAAAGGCTATCGTCAAGAACAGCTACATAGGCAGAACGTTTATCAAGCCCACGCAAAAGGACCGTATGAAGAGCGTTCACATCAAGCTCAACCCGATCGCCGATATGGTAAAGGGCAAGCGTGTTGTTATGATAGACGACAGCATAGTTCGCGGCACTACTATCGACCGCATCGTTACTATGCTCCGTGAAGCCGGCGCTAAGGAAGTCCATATGCGTATCAGCTCGCCGCCGTTTATGTGGCCGTGCTATTACGGAACCGACATCCCCTCGCGCGGAGAGCTTATCGCCTGCAACCACACCATCGAGGAGATAACAAAGCTCAGCGGAGCCGATTCGCTCGGGTATCTGCCGGTCGAATATCTCCACGAGATGATAGGCTATGCCGACGTAGGCTTTTGTGACGGCTGCTTTACAGGAAAATATCCCGCCGAGATCACTCGCGAGACCTTAGAGGGCAAGGAACGCGGCGGAATGAATTTCAAAGATAAAAACAATTGTCAAGGCACTGACAGTTAAGAAAGGATAAAAAATGAGTAAGGACTGCTACGAATCACCATTGTCCGCGCGTTACGCGAGCAAGGAAATGAAATATATTTTTTCTCCCGACAAGAAGTTCAGAACATGGAGAAGACTCTGGATCGCGCTTGCCGAGGCTGAAAAGGAGCTCGGTCTGCCCGTGACTCAGGAGCAGATAGACGAGCTAAAGGCGAACGCCGATGATATCAATTATGAAGTCGCTCAGGAGAGGGAGAAGCTTGTCCGCCACGACGTTATGTCGCACGTTTACGCCTACGGTGTTCAGTGCCCCAACGCAAAGGGTATCATCCATCTCGGCGCGACCTCGTGCTATGTCGGCGACAACACCGATATCATCATTATGACAGAGGGCTTAAGGCTTATCCGCAACAAGCTCATAACAGTAATCAGAAATCTCTCAAAATTTGCTGACGAGTACAAGGCTCTGCCGACTCTCGGCTTTACTCACTTCCAGCCCGCTCAGCCCACAACGGTAGGCAAGAGGGCGACGCTTTGGATCCAGGAATTTTTGATGGACTTAGAGGATGTTGAGTATCAGCTATCAAAGGCAAAGCTGCTCGGCTCAAAGGGTACCACCGGTACTCAGGCGAGCTTTTTGGAGCTGTTTGACGGCGACCACGCAAAGTGTAAGCAGCTCGATCAAAAAATTGCCGAAAAAATGGGCTACAAGGCTTGCTTCCCCGTATCGGGACAGACATATTCACGCAAGCTCGATTCACAGTTCCTCAATGTGCTCGCGGGTATCGCCCAGTCAGCGGCGAAGTTCTCGAATGATATAAGACTTCTCCAGCACCTCAAAGAGGTAGAGGAGCCGTTTGAAAAGAACCAGATCGGTTCATCCGCAATGGCTTATAAGCGCAATCCCATGCGTTCAGAGCGTATCGCATCTTTAAGCCGTTATGTGATTACAGACACATTAAACCCTGCAATCACAGCTGCA
>JBGULZ010000002.1:0-8281 GCA_045116595.1 Ruminococcus sp.
ACTGTCGCGGCGGTATGGTTCGGGCTCTGTCGCGGGTTCGGTCGAGGGCTCGACATCATCAACATTTTTGTCGAAGCCTTCAATCACATAATTGTGTCTAATCTTCTCACCTGTCAAACGATACGCATAATAATCGCCCCAATAAATATCATCGGCGTCGATCGATATCGCAAATTCATCATAGCCGTTGTTAAACGTTATAGAACCAATCGCGTCGTTGGCTTTGACCACATAATACTCGTCGCCATCATCATCGGTAATGGTTTCTGTAATAAGCGTACCGGGATAATCGTCTAACGCCAATCCGTAAATACTACCGGTATACGCGTAAACGTTATCCCAATTTCTTGTGTTTTCAAAGAGGATAGTTCTGTACGGATTCTTGTTCACACGTCTTAAACAAACGATTCCGTCAACATAATCAAGCGCAGCCGCTCGCAATATCTCGCTCTTGGTCAGGCAAATGAACATATACCTTTCATATTTATCAACTTCCCTGTTGTGATAAATAGACCTTTTGCCGCTGTGCTGCAGCTTTATGCCCATCTGACTTAAAAACGGTTTTGCGGGCGGATCCAAGAATGTTTTGTTAAACTCATCCAAAGCCGAGTAATATTTTTCTTTATTTTGACGTAAAATCTGCTCTTCTTCTACAGTCATATTCTGTTTGGGAACTATATCAGCCGCACGGACGCCGCATTTTTCAAAGATGTAATCATCCTTTTCTTCCTCGGTCATCGGAATAGTGTCGGTATCATAATATATCTCCGCGTATATCAAATCGTCATCCGACGATTTTGTAAAACACTTGCGAAGCTCGCATATTTTGTCCGATACTCCACGGACAACCGATTCGGCGGACGCGCTGAACGAAACGCCGCAAACGCCGATCAACACAGCCGCAGTAAGCAAAACTGCTATTATTTTTTTCATAACAGTCATCCTTTCTTTTTGAAATTTATTTTAAATAGGATCATAAGCAGATCCTATCTTTCTACTTTGATTATATCATACCGGTTTTTGTATGTACACTATACGCTGTGTAGAATTATTTCTCTGTTATTTGAGCAGGGTGCACAATGATTACCGGGGTAGGTACTGCTCAAAATACCCCTCTATTAATAAAATGCGTCAGAACGCGTTTTGGTTTTAAAAAGTTTAAATTTTTTTGAAAAAATTTTTTCACACCGGTATTTTTATCCAATTTCATTATACCATATAAAACCCCAAAAAGTTTAAACTGGTAAAAATAGCACGTTTTCTGGTAAAAAAAGTATGGTACTCATTGCTTCCCTATAACAAATGAAATGTTCAGTCGTTGCCTTAAACGCTAAACGGCAGCCGAGCGGGCTGCCGTTGTTGTATATTTATGTTTTATGCAGCAGCGTATTTTTGGATTGCTGTCGCGTCGAGGATGTCGACATTGTTATCCTTGTTGACGTCAAGATTTAATTCTTGATAATAATCTATATCCGCTTTGCCTCCGGCGACCTTCTGAACAAACGTCGCGTCGAGGATATCGACCTTGTTATCACCATTTGCGTCGCCGGTCATATAGCCGATATTCAATTCCGCAAGCGCGTCCACCAAGCCCTCGTACTTATCAGCCGAGAGATCGTTGTCTTTGGACCTAAAGCAATCGTCCGTCAAATCTTCCAGAGCATAGAACTCATTTGCTTTAACGTCATAAACACCGTAGCCGGTCGCAAACGGCATATCCCAAGATGTACCAATGATGGTTCTTCCGCCTATGCCGCCGATCCTGAGCCAAGTTATCATCGGCGATTCAAAATCTCCATACTTTGCCTGACAAAGCACCCAATCGGGATTTTCTCCGTCATAGTGGGTGAATAACTCATTATAAGTATAACCATAATTGTTAAGCAACTCTTCTCCGAACTTGTTGACAGACCAAGTCTTGAATTTGCTCTCATACCGAGTCTCTGCCTTATAGTATGTTTTGAATAAATCAAAGGCATATTCGTATTTTGGCGTGTCATGAGTTTTATTATAGAAACTTACCTCGGTAAGGTCATAGAATCTGTCCTCTTTGACGTCATATACTCCGTAGCCGAACTCAAACGGAACGTAGATGTTTGCCTGTTGAACGTAAACGCCGTGAAAAAATCTGTCAACGATTTCCGGACAGAACATATTGGTCTGAGCGTGGACAAAAGCCCACTCAACATTGCCGTTATTATCCTTGCTGTAATACAGCTCCTCGTAGAACAAAAGCTCTGCGCCCATTCCTTCTTCGTCAACATATAATTTTTTAAACGAATCCAAGTACAGCTGCTCATTCTCAGCGTTGTCTTTGTACTGTATTTCAGCTTCCAAATCAGGTTCCTCATCATCATCTAAGATGAATTCGGTAGTTTGCATTTCGAGCACACATGCTTGCTCGCTTGCAAGACAGATTTGTGAAGCAGTCAGCCTCCAATGCCAATACATAGTCACTGAGGTTGGTGTGAGATTATCTTCTTCGGGAACAGCCAACAGTTCAAGTAAGGCTACCGCGTTTTTATTATAGTCTTCCATTAGCATAGAATAACGCAAAGCTTCAAACTGACGGTGTCCTTCCGGATCATCCTTCCATGTCGGCACAGATGTTAATCCCATTTTCTCCAACACTCTGCTTTTTAACAATGCGTTGTAAGCACCGTCATATTTAATCGCGGGTTCAATTTTAAGATAAACATCTGTTTTGTCTTCTCCAGACATTTGTTTAAGAGTATTTTGTAAATCTTCTGACATTTTTTCAAGGTCAGCGCCTTGTGCAACAGTTGTCGATTCTGCTGATACAGAAAAAACACATAAAGCTGTTGATAATACAACAACTAAAACAATTGCAATTAATTTTTTCATAAAAGTCACCCTTTCTTTTTTGAATATATTTTTAATAGAATCATACGCAGATTCTATCTTTTCACCTTAATTATACCATACCTGTTTTTGTATGTACACCATACATTGTGTAGAATTTTTGCTCTGTTTTTTTTGAGCAGGGTGCACAATAATCACCGGGGTCGGTAATGCTCAAATTACCTCTCTATTAATAAAACGCTTTAAACCCCTGTTTTGGTTACATTTTTTTTGAAATTTTTTGATTTTTTTATTTTTGTCGAAAAAGCTGTCGCTATGCGACTGATGGGTTGGAGCTTGAATTTATGCCACGCTTTCCATTGCAATATCATAACTCGCGCTAACTCATACGCAGACCCCTCCGTCAGCAGCGCTGCCACCTTTTTCTGGCGAAAACGGCAACCCATTTGTCACTTCGTGACATTTCCCCTAACAGGGGAATTTCCTAAAACGCTTCGCGTGTCAGGGGAGGCTTAATGTTACTAACCGGAAGTGAAAACCCCTCCGTCACGCCTTTTAAACGGCGGAGCGCCTCCCCCTTAACAAGTGGCGGGGGAGGCTTTAAATGCTATAGGATCATTCCGAAACAAGCGCTCTTTGGATTGCTGTTGAGTCAAGTGCATCGCATTTGCCGTCGTTATTAAAATCGCCGAGATTTTCTTGCGTGGCTGAAAACTTTGTTTTGTCAACCGCGTACCTTTGAATATTGACCGCGTCGGTAATATCGAGTGACTTGTCACCGTTTACGTCGCCTTTTGTGCATTGGAGAGTGCTCCAGTTGTCGGGATCGGGGCTGACTCCCAGATTTTCAACGCAGTCTAATTCGGCGGCTTTGTATATCTGAGCCTTTGTCAAGCACATTTTGATATTGTTCTCATTTGTCAGCGTGTACATATCGTTAAAGATCAGGGATTTGCCGAGCGACTCGGGGGCGATACCCATTTCTTTAAAGAACCGTTCGTAGTCCTCGCCGGTCAAATCAATATCAGCGATCATCCGCTCGCCATTGGCAGCAGCTAAAAACTCATCCTCGTTAACATCGTACTCTTCCAAATCGATTTTCTTGGGAACAGGCGTAGGCTCCAGCTTGATCTGCGTGCTCATTCCTCCACAGGTAGCTACAATGAAGATATCGACATAATCCTCGCCGAAAACATAGTCCTGGTCGTACTTGAGATTTACCTCAAAGCCTCTGATATAAAGGTCGTTTTTGTCAAATGTCCAATCGACTGTCTGACCGTCAGACCAGGTGGTGCGCAGCTTTAGTCCCTCGCATTCGGGAAACTCGTCAAAGCGTTCAAATTCGGGATTTGTATTATTTGGAGGTGAAAGCACCTCGATACCCGTGATATAAACGGGGTCGTATTCTGCCGTGACATCAAATGTACCGGAGCCGCGAATCAGGTCCAGTATGGCTGAAAAATAGTATTTTTTGCCCGCTTCAAGACAGCAGTTGAGGCTTAAGTTCTCACTTTTGGCTGAGGCTACGGTGTTTTTGTTCTCGTCATTGATCCACGCATTTATTTTACTTTCCGAAGCGGACTTAAAGGTATACATTCCGCTCTTTTCAGGGACGATCACATACGTAGGCGCTCTCATATCATGGATATATTCTATCGTCTTTGTCTCTCCGGGGGCAAAAACCTCATAATCGGTCACATTGATGGGAATAGAGCACTCCAAACCGCTTTCGGTATGTGCTCTGATGACTGTGCTTCCCGCGGCTTTACATTCATACCTAGCCGAATAACTCCAACATTCAGTGATCTCAACAATATCGGGGTCATCGGACGTCCAAAATATATCTTGTTCCTTTGCGTATTCAGGCTCGAACTTAACATCCACATCCCAATTTTTATCGCCGGTTTTTTGATTCAGCTCTTTACGCGACGTAGCAAACCTCATACCCGTCGGCTCTGGGCAGGCAAGCATTGTGACATTGTAACTACTGCGATAATAGCCTTTGCCTAATCCGCAGTCAAAATACACAGTCTCGCCCGCCTTCAACGCGAAAGGCAATTTCGGGAGAAAGCAGGTCAAGGTCCAAAAATCCCAGTAATTCTGGTCATAAACCTCGATTCGGAAATGGTCTTTCACGTAAGAATCACTTGTGTCCGCAGCCAGTACGTATTCACCGTCCTCAGGTACCGTGAATTTGAGTAATACGGTTTGACCGCGTTCTTCGAATTCGAGCGTTTTTGTCTCACCTAACGCTATCGGTTCCGCGTTGTCAAAGCCCGTGGCGGGCGGCATGTCCAGGGCGAACGCCTGCACTGCTGACAACGGGACCGAAGCGCAGATAATAAGGATCGCAAGTATTAGTGATATCATCTTTTTTTTCATAAGAATTCCTCCTTGTATTTTGTTTTTGTTTTTTTATTATATTTCTATATCTCGCAATAGAAATTACCGTTTATGGTTATAGTACCCTTTTTCAAAAGCTCGCCGTGGGAATTATAAAAATTCACGGTGTATGTCTTTCCGTAATAAAAAATACAGTAGCACTCAAACGTCAGCTTGACATTATCTTTATCAAGTCTGTGCGCCGACGCCTCGCGGTTGCTTGAATACAGCCCCCCGTTACCGAGAATTTTTCCTTTATCATTCTCGATCAAACAGAAGATGTTGCCCACCATATATGAGGACGGGATCGTTGTATTGAACGAATAATGGTTCCCCTGTAACACAGGCGCGCTGCTTCCCTGCGCGGGGTTACTCACCTCGTATGCCGAGAGCAAAACCTCATAGTCGTCCTTTGAAGGTCTGTGAGGAACCTCCCCGCTGCTCTGCGTCGCTTCTTCGGTGTTCGGGATAATTGAAGCGTCGGGCACGGCAGCTTCGGGTTTATTATCCGAACCGCTGTTGCGGTTTTCTGCTTTTGGATCGCTATCGCCCGCCGATCGCGGTTTTTTGCTGCCGTCAGCCGAAGTGGAAGATCTTGGATTTTGATTTGCTGAGGCGTTAGCGTCATCGACTATGCTTTCGGCGGGCTCTTTTTCAGGAGTGTCTGTCTTATCGTCTTGAGCGATCATTTGAGGTTCCGTTGATAACCTGTTTTGTGCTTCTTCGCCGGATAGCGACGGCGGTGGAGTTGAGGGTACACTGACATCGGGAATGGAGGTTGATTTGGTACTGTCGTTGAGTGAATCTGTACGGGAAGGGGTATCGGGAGCTGTCATATCAATATTTCTGTGGAACCCTAATATCAGTGAAAATATAACCGCCGCCGCTATCACAACACAAGCCGCTATGCCCGCGGCGAAGTGATGAAACCTTACGGGGAAAAACGCGCGTTTTTGCTTTTCATTAGGTACATTAAGCACGCTTTTTCTTAAACTTTCTGGAGCCTTGATGCTTGTTAAATTATCAAAATTCAATTTCTTCAGCTTAATCACCTCCGTAAATTGTTCTTAAAATCTCTCTGCCTTTTTTTAGGAGAGTTTTTACGCTGTTTTCTTTTATTTTCAGAATTTGCGCGATCTCTTTGATTTTGTATTTTTCGCAGTAGTGAAGATATAAAACGTCCCGGTATTTTTTGGGGGTCTTCATCAACGCCCACGATATATCGTACTTTTCTGCCGGAAAATCTATTTTTTCGGCTTTTACGCTGTCCAAAGAAACAAGCCGACGGTATTTTTTAATGTGCATCTTACATTCGTTTATCGCTACGCGGATCAACCAAGCTTTCAAATGATTTTCATCAAGAAAATCGGGGGATTTGTTGAAAAGGTTTACAAAGACATTTTGAGAACAATCTTCGGCATCGGCGTAGTTTTGCAGGTGCATTACGCACACACTATAAACCGAATCGAGATACTTTTGTACAACTTGGTCATATGTAAGCCCTGCGTATAGCTTAGTCGGCATTCATTTTCTCCCCCCTCTATTAATAAAATGATTCAGAAAGCATTTTGGTTTTAAAATAATTAAATTTTTTTGAAAATTTTTTTAAAAACCGCAACTTGCTATTTCAATTTACAAAAAATTCATCACATTATTCCTATCATCGGGGAACTCCTCGAACGCAACAAGCGCGGTCGCTTTTTTTCCGTTGACTGTCGCGGTGAATTTCGGCATCGTGCCGTCCTCGTAGCCGAATACATAGCCATCCTTTGCGAGCAATACGAACTCTGCTGTGTAGGTCTGAGCTGTGAGCGGGACAAAATCATAATTATTGATCTGAGTGCCCTCGCTGTCGAACAGAACAGCCTCTAAAAGCTCGCTGCTTTCGGGAACTGTCGCCGTGAAGTCCCATGTCTCGCCTGACTTGGGAACCGTCACATTCGTGAGCGCAACGCTTGTGATCTCTGTATCGGGATCAACTGTACCGCCCGGCTTAGCGACATAGAACTGGCTGACGAAAATGTACTTCTCCTCGTCCATATCGTCTAACGCAAATACGCCCGCGTATTCGCCGTTGATCTTTGCGAGCGGGCTGTCGAACACATAGCCCTCCTGCGCCCATAATACGATTTTTACATAATACTGATGATCCGCCTCAAACTCGCCTGTTACGAGCTCGTCTGTCTCGGCGTCGTACCAGTTGACCATATTGATATCATATCCGGTCTCGCCGACAGCGGTATTAGTCGGTATCTGTCCTCCCACGGGGAGAGTAAGGTTTGTGATGCTGATCTCGGTGATCGCAGTGTCCTCTACCTCGCCTGCTATAACAACGTGTGTTGCGGGGGTGGTGCCGTCAAAGATAGTGCAGCTATCTTCATCGAAAGTACCTACCGTGCCGCCCTCGGGGGTTGTAATGGTAAGGTCGGAGTCGATATTGATATTCGAGTCGCTCCAAATAGTCAGCATAGCGTAATCCGTACCTTCAACGTCTACGCTCTCTACATCCGCGCCTACGTTGATCGAACCGAAGTCGGAGAAAATACCCGTGCCGTCTGCTGCTCTGACAACGAGCTTGCCGCCGTCGATATTTACGTCCTGAGCGACGCGTATACCGCCGTCGGTGCCGAGGAAGGTAAAGTTACCCAAAAGGGTGAGCGAGCCTGCCTTGCCCTCGATCTCAACGCCGTAAAGTCCGGCAGCCTCTGTCATATGATAAGAACCTACGATTTTAATGTCGTCGTTAAATACGGTAATAGCGTTACAATCGCCGCCGGATACGTCGATAGCGGGATCCATAAGGTAAAGCGTCTTTGTATTGGGGTTATAGCTTGCCTTGCCGTCGCCCAAAATATTGTCCTTGTTGAGCACTGTAACTTCGACATTGCCGAGCTTTACGTCATATTTTTCGGGGCGGTTAATGTCTATCCTGACCTTCGCGCCCTTTTTGGTTGCGTAGTCAAAGTTTCTTAGGTCGAGCTGCAGGGTTACTGTTGAGCCTTCCTCGTCGACCTCAAAGATACCGTTCGCGCCGTTGAACTTTGCATTGTAGATGATGAACGGGTCGTAGACCTTC
>JBGULZ010000003.1:0-3654 GCA_045116595.1 Ruminococcus sp.
TATTCTGGCGACGATAAAGACCGGTAGGCAGGAGGAGATCGAGCAGAAGATCGATGTAGATTCTTTTGCAAAATACTTCCTTCTCAACGAGTTCTTAAAGACGAATGACTTTGACAGAACATCTGTTTTCTTCTACTACAAGGACGGCAAGCTTTACGCGGGTCCCGCGTGGGATTATGACCTTTGTACGGGCAACGAGAACGCTGATTTTTCCGCCCGCTCAAAGGACGCGGCTGTGACTTCGGGAGTTTACGCGAATAAAAATTTATTTAAGTATCTCGCGAATTACAGCTGGTTCAACGATATGGTCACAGAGCTCTACGGAGAGCACTACGATTATTTTGCAAATCTCTATGCAGACGGCGGATTTTTTGACAGCACCTACGAGCAGTACAAGGATGTTATTGACCGCAACTACAATGAAGCGGGCTGGGTCATCACAAAATGGTGGGTAAACCACATCAAAAAGCCGCTCCCGACCTATGAGGAAAACTATGATTTTATGAAGAACTGGTGCGTCGAACGCAACGTGTGGATGACGATCCACTATGACCCGTTTGAAGCGGGATATAAGATCGGCGATCTCAACGGCGACGGCGAAATAGATGTGCTCGACGCTACGATCGTTCAAAAGGCTGCATCCGAAAAGGCTGCGCTCAGCGACGTTGAAAACACACTTGCGGACGTGAACGATGATAATACTGTTGACGTTCTCGACGCGACGGATATCCAATTGTTCTCGGTAGAAAAGGTAGAGGGTTTTAAAAGGAAAGTTTAATAAAAATACTGTCGTACAAATTGACAGCCGCCTTTGATAGAGGCGGCTGTTTTTGTATGGTCAAATCAGTTTTCTTTTTGTATTAACGGGTTCTGCGTTGTTTGTGACCGAGAGCTGTTTGCATTTTAGCAGTTCCTGCCTGCCTTTTTCACTTCTGGTATAAACCACGCGAAAATCCTTTGCGGTTTTGTTGAGGATTGAAGCCAAATATTCGGCGTTTTCCTTTTTGTTTCCGACGGCCGAGGGACAGGCAAAGCTTGATGTTCCGTTATTGCCCTTGCAAATCAAATATCTCGGATTATCAATCGGCGAAAACATCTCGGCGATCGCCTTTTTGAATGTATCCTGCTCCTGTGTGGTGGCGTTTTCAAGCGCGGCGGTCAAATATGATGTTCCCTGAATACAAACGGGGAAACAATTTTGCGACTGTATCGCGCCTGATTTTTTAAGAGTTTCGCAAATCGCGTTAGCGGCTATCTTCATATTACCGAGCGCCGAACCCATCTCACGCGCTTTTTTGAGCTTTGCCGCAAAAACAGGGAAGCCTATTGCCGCGGTAACAGCCGAAAGCGTTAACCTGAGCCACAGCGGCAAAAACAGAAGGATATTTATAAAAGCCAAGATAAGCAGGGTGATAATGAGAGCCTTGACTGCCGAGCCGGAGCTCTTGTCTGAGAAAACAAGCGGTATAGACTTTGTTTCCGCCGTATCGACGATCTGCGGCGAGCTTCCCGCGGCGGTAAACGAAGCGTTCCAGCGCTGTTTCATCGTTTCTCTGTCGGCGGCGAGGGCGTACATCTCGCTATTTATGCGTTCAAGTCCCTGCTCGTCAAACGGCGGCTTGATCACGTCAAGGCGGTCTGTTCCGCTTTCGATAATATTGCTGTGATAAGCTGGCGCAAGGAAGGTGTCAAACCTGCGTTTTACCGTGAGGTAATCGGCGCCCGAAAGCTCCCTTGAATAATCTCCGTCGCGGTCAAGAGTGACCAGGTGAAAAATGTTTGATGCTTTTTCGGGATCGTTTTTGTCTGTTCTTATCGCGCGCCCGCGCATTTGGTTTGACAGCATAAAGCTTCCTACAAAGCTCGCCAAAATCAGCGAGTTTATGCACGGCGAATCCCAGCCCTCGCCAAGCAGTGATTTTGTACCGATCAGCACTCTGAAAATACCCTGAGAAAAAGCCTCGGTAACAAGCGCGACCTTGTTTTTATTAGAGCCGGAAACATTTACCCTGCAATAATTTATGTCGGCGGTGGGGGAGGATGTAAAACTTATTCCCAGATCATCCGCGATCCTCTGAGCGGCTTCAAGAGATTTTTCGGGAAGAATGACGCCTGCTCCGGTAAGTACAGCCAGATCCGGAATACCGCTTCTGCGCAAATGTTCAAAAATCTGCACCGCGCCCATCGAGGTGATCGGGTCGCTTCCTCCGATAGCGTTCATATGCGCCTGACCGATAAAGTCGGTGAGCACCAGCATCCTGAGCTTATCGCCGAGATTTTTCTCCTCGGCTTCGGCGATATCAGCTATGCTTTTCAGCTTGCCCATTGAGGATATAAGCGTTTTCTCCGCAAGCTCGGTATCGCTGAAATTTACCCTTCCTCTGTGAATAAGCGAGGCGTTTTTCAGCTTGTACTCAAGCACGCCGCTTATTTCGCCGAATTCCTTTTGATTGCTTACGATCAGCTGACACACGGCTTCAAGCTCGTCTTGTGTAATGCCGTTATTATCAGGCTTGATTTTTAGCGGGAGCTTTGCGGCGAGACCGGGCTTTTGCTGATTCGCAAGTGTGATAAGCGTTGCAAAAGCGTCATAGTTTTCGTAGAGGAAATCGCTATCGGCGCCGTTTTTTGAGAAAAATTCCTCTGCCGCCTCGGCGAAAAACTGCGTTTGCGGCAGTCCGTTGATCACCTGAGCCGCTTTTTTACGGCGCTCCGTAAGCAGCTTTTGTTCCTCATCGGTGGGATAGCTGAAAATTATGTAGTCCTGATGCGGACAAAGCGTTTTTTGAGCGACCAAATGCGGCACAAAGATCTCGTCGTCAATATCTCCGCAAAGGGTGTGGTAAGCTTTCCATTCGGCGGGAGTGCTGTCGTACGGCGGAGTTGCCGTAAGAGCGATCATTGTAAGGCTTTTGCCGAGGGCTTCAATAAAAGCTTCAAGCGAGCGCTGCCATTCGCTTCTTAAATGGTGCGCCTCGTCAAGACATATCGTTCTGATCCCTGCCTTTTTTACGGTTTTAATCAAGTCAAAGCCGGTATAATCGGCAGTCTCAGAGCCTTCCTCGCTTTCCTCGGCAGAGTTTAGCTTTTGCTTGTTCCAAGCCGCGTACAGCGCCTGATATGTGACCGAGGTGATAAGTCCGGGCTGCTTTAAATCGTATGAAATATAGCCGGTTTCATCCTCGCCGTCAGGCAAAAAACCGGAACAAAACCGCTCTCCCCATTGTTGCCTGATCGTTACGGAAGGGGATAGCACGAGTGCCGGGGATTTAAGCCCTCTGATGAGCTCCAGCCCTAAAATGGTTTTGCCGCTTCCCGGTGCTGCGACGATATGGATCTTTCCGTCCCTGAGGTGCGTGTTCGCGTTTTGCAGAACACGCGTTTGGTAATCTCGAAAGGTTCCTTTGAATTTTATGTTTGAATAGTCTTTCATGATAAGCTCCGAATCTTAAATATTTTTTGCGCGTTTTTGTACATCAAGTCGTTGTATTCGTCTTTTGTTAACATATTTTTCAGCTCGTTAAAATACTCCTGATAAAGCGAGCGGTCGCCGGTTTTATTGTACATAAGGGTATCCTTGCCGTCGATCGGGTTGTCGGTTCCGAAAAGCATTTTTTTACTTCCGTACCGTTTTATCGCCTCGACGGTCGTTTT
>JBGULZ010000004.1:0-2343 GCA_045116595.1 Ruminococcus sp.
TGCGTCTGCCGATTTATTAGATTAGTTTTTCTATACTATTTACGAAATCGTCCATTTCATCAAAAACGACCTCTACGATAATCGACCAGTTGATGCCTTCATAGTCGTGAACCAGTCGATGACGCAAGCCGGAAACTAAACTCCACGGAATATCGGAAATCCTTATGCGATTTTCGCTCCCTCTTTCATAAGGTTATCATAAAAAGGAGTTCCCTTGTTTACTTCGCTGATTTCAAAAACGTCCGCGTCTTTTCCAAGTGCTTCACGAAGTTCTTCGGCGAAAGCAAAAATATTGGACTTTTTAAAATCCTTACCGCCGAAAACAACAACGTCTATATCGGATTCGGAAGTTTCTTCACCTCTTGCATAGGAACCGAAAAGGAGAGCATATTCAGCGTTATATCGCACAAGCAAAGCTTTTATTGTATTTTCTATATCCGATCTTGTAGGCATTTGGGCAGCTCCTTTCTTATAGTGTTAGTGTTTGCCAAAATGACGTAAAAATCCGATTCAAAAAAGAATCGGATTTTTACGAATTGGTGCGAGTGTTCATAACGGACTTATGAAAAATTCAGGTTTTATCGGCAGTTACACACATTTCTCGCTCGCACATTTGTGATTTATTCAATTTCTTCCTATAATGTGAATACAAACTTTCAGTTAAGGAGGAATTGACAATGAGAAATCCAAAGTATCACATTTATCTAACGCCTGATGAGCGGCGCACGGTCATCAACAGCCTGATTGATTTGAGGAACGACCTCTTATCGCAGGGTAGATATACCGACATCATTGACGAGCTGTTAATCAAGCTCACGAAAGCCAAAGTCAAGAAAATCAAGGTCAAGGAGGTATGAGTTATGGCTGCAAAAATTACATACACACAGCAGGGAGATTATCTTCTGCCCAATTTGAAGTTACCCGAACAGCCAAAGGTTGAAATCGGTATTTGGGGCAAACGACATTTGCACTACATCAAGAATCACCATCCTATACGCTACACCAATCTTCTGACGAGTTGTAGGCTCACTACCTATCTCGCAGATATTGACAAAGAAGCTACCGAAATGTTCGACAGATTGGTGAACCAGCTTGCCACACAAGAAGGTGTAACTGAAATCCTCAAAGCAGAGAATCAAATGTTGTGGGTACAGCTAATGAACAATATCTGTAACCGCGCAACGGAGATTGTGAACGCAGAGTTGATTTATACCTGATAAGTACAGCTGCCAAGTGAGAATCATCTTGCTTGGCGGCTTTGATTTTACCGTCTATATTCCAAAAACAACCACTTATCGAAAATCGCTGGCATTTGGTTTTAGCGTGTGATATACTGTTATCAGCAAAGGAGGAAAGCAGTATGCAGATAGAAATCAAAATCGACGACAGCTGTACTGAGCCGAAAGTAATCATACTTACCGACAAGGTGACCGATGAAATCAACGATATTCTCAATACGCTTTCATCAAAAACGCCTGAGGTGATTACGGGCTTTTACAACGCTTTGGCGGAGATTCTATCGCCTGAGGACATTATCCGTATTTACGCGGAGGGCGGCAAAACCTTTGCCTCGGTCAACAAGAAAGAATATAATCTCAGACAAAGATTATACGAGCTTGAGGATCTGCTGACCAAGCACAACTTTGTGCGAATCTCTAACTCGGAAATTATCAATCTGAAAAAGGTACGCAATTTTGATCTGAGCTTATCAGGTACGATTTGTGTTACGCTGTCTGACAATACGACTACTTATGTTTCAAGGCGTTACGTGTCAAAAATCAAACAGGTTTTAGGTTTATAGGAGGTCAATTATGAAAAAGAAAGTTATTAGTCGCTGCCTGATCGGCGCGCCTATCGGTTTATTTGTCTGCCATCTTATCTTGATTATCATTTCGGTATTCATTAACTTGTTCACCTTAAGGAAGGGAGAGTTTTTTTCTGCTCCACCGAGCTTGATAACTCTTTGCGGCAACGAACTGAATGCCGTCATTATTCAAACAATATGCTCTTTGATAATGGGGGCTGCTTTCGCCGGAGCGTCGGTTATTTGGGAAGTGGAAAATTGGAGTCTTTTGAAGCAGACAATTCTGCATTTCCTTGTAATATCAGTTTCAACGCTACCGATCGCTTATTGTATGTACTGGATACCTCATACCTTCAGGGGTATATTAATCTATATTGCCATCTTCTTCTTTATTTATTTCTCCATCTGGATCGGTCGATACTTTACTATGAAGAAAAAAATTCAGGCAATCAACGATAAGATCAAATCTGATTCGGTAAATAAGAAATAAGTATTTAGCCGTCAAGCGGGATATTTCCTGTTTGGCGGCTGTTTTAAAT
>JBGULZ010000005.1:0-2918 GCA_045116595.1 Ruminococcus sp.
CTCGCCGATACCGTCGGCGTTTTCTATTTCTCCCACGTTGCGCGGATTTGCAAAGTGGTCAATAACTTTTTCCGAATATACCATATCAATTCTCCTTTTTTATTTTATCCCACAGGGGAGACATATTTCTCAAATAAGTAACGACCTCGGGCACGACCTTGGCGATATAGTCGATATCCTCCTCGGTCGTTTCCTCCGAAAACGATAATCTCATACTTCCGTGCGCGATCTCGTGCGGAAGCCCGATGGCGAGCAATACGTGGCTCGGGTCAAGGCTTCCCGAGGTACACGCCGAGCCCGAGGACGACTGTATGCCGTTCATATCGAGCTTTAGCAAAAGGCTTTCGCCCTCGATACCCTCAAAGCACATATTGATATTGTTCGGCAGCCTGTGAACCCTGTCGCCGTTTAGGCGCGAGCGCTCTATGTTAAGTAGGCTGTCGATCAGCTTATCTCTGAGAGCGGCGATTTTTTTGTTCCGCTCGTCCATTGTGTCGACTGCGATCTGCAAAGCGGCGTCGAGTCCGACTATCCCGGCGACGTTTTCGGTTCCTGCGCGCTTGCCCTTTTCCTGAGCGCCGCCGTAAATCAGGTTTTCTATAACTATCCCGCGGCGGACATACAGCAGTCCGGTTCCCTTTGGCCCGTGGAGCTTGTGCGCAGTCATAGACAGCAGATCTATGTTTTGATCCTCAACGTTTATCTTTACATAACCCGCCGCCTGGACAGCGTCGGTGTGGAATATTACGTTGTGCTTTCTGCATATCGCGCCGATTTCGGATATTGGCTGGATCGTTCCGATCTCGTTGTTCGCGTACATTATCGTCACAAGGGCGGTGGTGTCCTTTATCGCGTTTTCAACGTCCTCCGGGCGCACAATGCCGTTTTCGTAAACGTCAAGGTACGTTACCTCAAATCCTTCCTTTTCAAGCGCCTCGCAGGTGTGAAGCACGGCGTGGTGCTCAAATTTTGAGGTGATTATGTGGTTCTTGCCCTTGGCCTTCATCGTGTGGGCAACGCCTTTGATCGCCCAGTTGTCCGACTCGCTGCCGCCCGAGGTAAAGTAGATCTCGTTGGGCTTTGCCGCGCCGAGATTTTTTGCTATATTTTCTCTCGCGCCCTCAACCGCCTCCTTTGCCTTTCCGCCGAGGCGGTAGATGCTCGACGGGTTGCCGTACTGCTCTGTCAGATACGGCATCATCTTTTCCAACACAACGGGGGACAGGCGCGTTGTTGCTGAATTGTCCGCGTAAACCTCTCTCATTTATATCTTCCTCCAAACAAAGTCTACTAAAATAGTAGGTTAAATATCAATACCTATTATAATACTATGCTTTGCAAAAATCAACCCTTTTTTTTATTTATTATTTGTATTGATTTATCGCCGTTTGTGCGTTATCATATTGTTGTAGATTTTTTGAGAGGTTTTGAATATGTCGATTGTCAAAAGAATAATCGTGGCGGTGGAAAATGCGTTTTTCCCCGCGCGCTGTCCGTACTGCGACAAGGTGATATATCACGATCAGTACGCCTGTGAGGATTGTAAAGCAAAAATGCCTGAGCTCCCTATAACGAACTATATTGAGGGCGGTTACCGATGCACCTCGCCGTTTTTGTACAAGGAGAGGTTTTCCGAGTCGGTAAAGGCGTTTAAGTTTCGTAACCGTCCGCAGTACGCAAAAGCTCTCGCGTTTGCGGTGGTCACATCTTTGAATATCACAGGTGATCTGCGATACGACTACATCACCTGTGTGCCTATGCACCCAAAGCTGAAAAACCGCAGAGGCTATAACCAGTCGGAGCTGCTCGCAAAGGAGTGCGCAAAGCTGATGGGAGTAAAATACATCAATGCCCTTGAAAAATTCAAGCAAAACAAGCCCCAGCACTCACTAAAGGGCAGCGAGCGCAGAAAAAACGTAAAGGGCGTTTACCGCGCTATCAATAAAGACAAAATCAAGGGCAAAAAGATCCTGCTTATCGACGATATAATAACCACCGGCAACACCCTCTCGGAATGCGCAAAAATGCTCAAAAAAAGCGGCTGCGAAGAAATCGACTGCGCCGCCGTATGCTATGTAAATTAAAACGGCTCACCTTGGAAATCCAAGATGAGCTGTTTTTTATAATTCAATGTAGTAAGGACAGATGTTTTCGTAATGCCCGTCTTTCATCCTAAACCCCTTTGGAATAACGCCGAGCTGCCTAAACCCGATCCGCTCGTACAGGTGACGCGCGTGGATGTTGGTTTCAACGACCGCGTTGAACTGGAGTATCAAAAACCCGAGCGACTTCGCGGTTTTGATGCAATCCAAAACCAGCTTTTCGCCTATGTGCCTGCCGCGGATATTTGAATTTACCGCGTAGCTTGCGTTGCAGATATGACCGCATCTGCCGACGTTGTTCGGGTGCAGGATATACAGACCGTATACTGTGCCGTCCTCGTCAACGGCAACTGAGCAATAGCTTTGAGAGGCAAAGAACTCCTTGGCGTTTGTGTCATCCAAAATCTCCTCCTGCGGGAACGCGATCCCTTCCTCAACGACCTCGTTCCAGATAGCCGTCATTTGTTTAAGGTCGTTTTGAGTGTATTCTCTGACTTTCATTTTTTCTCCTTTTAAAACGCAGGAGTCTCCGAGTAGTTGCCGAGAAAGCTGAACTCAGGCATTTCTTCGCTCAGGCTGCACATCAGCTCGGTCACGCCTTCGTTTCTTACACTGCCAGAAAAATCAAGATAAAAAAGATATTCAAACGATTTTCCCGGGATGGGGCGCGACTCGATTTTTGTCAGGTTAAGGCCGAGCGAATTGAACCTGCCGAGCATATCGTACAGCGAGCCCGACTCGTGCGGAAGACAAAAGCACAGGCTGACCTTGTTGGCGTTATCGTCGATATACAGCTTTTTAGAGATCACGATAAAC
>JBGULZ010000006.1:0-6940 GCA_045116595.1 Ruminococcus sp.
CCGGTACATGAAGTATCTTTCGAAACGCCCAAAAGCGCTGTCTGATATCCGAGAGAATTGAATAACTTTGCGTTGGATACGACCCTGTTTGCGGAAGCACCCTTGTCCGGCAGTTCAAAATTGCCGACGTACAAAACAGTGCCCTTCGCCATCAGGTTATCCTCCTTATCCCAAAATCTCCTTGATTTTCTTCATATACGCATCAATAACGATATCTCTTGAAAAATTCTTCTCGACGTATTCTCTGCCGAGCATACCCATCTTTTTCCTGTCGCGGTTATCCATTTTCAAAAACCGCTCTATGTACTCGCACATCTCATCAACATTTCCGCCCTCATAAATGAAGCCGGTTTTATTTTTGACGACCGTCTCTCTGCATCCCGGATTGTCGGTAGTGATGATCGGTCTGCCCGATGACGCGCTTTCTAAAAGGACATTGCTCATACCCTCACCGTACATTGACGGATGGATAGTCGCGTGCGAGCGCTTGATAAACGGCGAAACGTGCTTTTGGCTGCCAAGATAACACAAGGTACCTTTATTTGAAAGATTTATCAAATCCTCCTCATAATGCTTCTCTGTCGGCTCGATAAATCCAAGCAAATTGAACTCGGTCGCGGGATACTTCTTCTTTATGCGCTTTGCCGCCGCGATGTAGTCCTCAATGCCCTTGTCCGCCAAGATCCTGCCGATGTAATTGAACACGACCGGATCTCCGTGGATACCGTCGCCGCCTTCGGGATAATCCTGAAGCGGATAGCGCTCTGTGTTTACACCCGAACCGGGAAGCAGCATATGATCGCCCTTCACAAGTCCCATATCTATCGCGCCCTTCATATTCGCTTCGTTCTGGAACATCACACACGCGGATTTGCTGTAAGCGTACTTGAAAAGGTTCAGGATAAAATCCTTTTTCAGCTTCGGAAGATTCCGAACGCTTCCGATACCCGTCAGGTTATTGATAACGGGGATATCCAGCCTGTTGGCGGCGATACTGCCGTAAACATTCGGCTTTGCGGTATATGTCAAAACAATATCGGGCATATAACGGGTAAAAAGCTTGCGATAGTGCATCAGCAGCTTGCTGTCCTCGATTATCTTAGTGCCTCTGCGGTCAATCAGCGGGTTATCATAGATATATTCAATTTCATCCATAAGCTCAAATTTCTCGCCGTATGGGCACGAAATCAGAACTTTATAGCCGTCATCAATCAACGCCTCAATAAGTTCCTTGCGGAAGCAAAAGATATCGTCGTCGTTGTTGGTCAGCAAAGCAACAAGTTTTTTGCTCATTCTCAACCCACTCTAATTAATTACTTATCTTTATCCCTTAATAATCTCTGTAAAATTCTTGATGATATATTCAACATCCTCGTCGCTCAGCTTGGTATGGAGCGGCAAAGTGATGGCGTTTTCGTATAATTTATAGGCGTTCGGAAAATCCTTGATATCCCAGCCCATATTTTTGTAAGCGGTCATCATCGGCAACGGCTTGTAATGAACGTTGCAGGCTATGCCGCGTTCAGCCATCTCGATAATGATTTTTCTGCGTTGTTCATCGCTTGCGCCGGGTATTCTTACGATATAGAGGTGTCCCGACGAATTAAAGTCCTCGCCGTAGTGGCAAAGGCGCTTAACCCCAAGCGCGCCACACATCGCGTCGTACTTTGCGATGATTTCTTTTCTTCTTGCGAGCAAGCCCTGATAACGGTCAAGCTGTCGCAGACCGATCGCGGCGGTGATGTCGGTCATATTGCACTTGTACCAAGCGCCGACCACATCATACTCCCAAGAGCCCAGCGTCGTCTTTGCCAAAGCGTCCTTACTCTGCCCGTGCAGGCTGTATAGCTGGAACTGCTTGTAGATCTTCTCGTTATCGACTCCGTTGATATTCTTCCAAACGGCGGCGCCGCCCTCTGCGGTCGTAAAATTCTTGACCGCATGGAAAGAAAAGCTTGTAAAGTCTGCAATTTCACCTGCCATCTTGCCATGGCGATTTGCTCCGAGCGCGTGCGCGCCGTCAGCAAACACGGCAACTCTGCCGAGTGATTTTTGTATCCTCTGTCCCATATCGGTATTACCGCCGGGAGCAAAGAGAGCCTTTTTATTTTCAACTGCCTGATAGATGCGGTCATAATCGCAAATAATACCGCCCAAATCCACCGCGACTATCGCCTTGGTCTTTTCGGTGATCGCGGCTTCCATTTTGTCGTAGTCCATCTCGACGCAATCAGGCTGTGAGTCGACAAATACAACCTTAGCGCCGACGTGTACCGCAGCCGATACCGACGCGGTGTAGGTATAGGCAGGCGCGATGACCTCGTCTCCCTCGCCAATGCCGAGAAGCCTGAGAATCAGCTCCTCCGCCGCTGTTGCAGAGCTGAGGCAGACGCACTTCTCCGTGTGACAGTATTCTGCCAAACGTTTTTCTAATTCTTTTGTGCGTGGTCCTGTTGTTATCCATCCCGAACGCATAGCTTCGCAAACTTCATTTATCTCAAGCTCGCTGATATCGGGAGGGCTAAAGGGAATATTTCTCATTATGTTCACCTTTTTTATTTATGTCAACTCTCGGGCACAAAATACATTCTCGCCCATATTAACCCTATTTTAAATTATATCTCATTACATTATATCATTTTTTTTATTTATGTCAATAGTGAATAGATGATGTCAAAGTTTGCAAATAGTGAGATTGTTGGTATCTTATGGCAATTATTGTTAATTGCCGAAAAAACAAATGATTTGTTTTCAAAAAGCGCATAAAGAAGCGTACAAAAAGGCTGCGGAGAACCATATCCCGCAGCCTTCAAACTGTAGAAAAAAACGAAATTCACGAGAACTACAAGGCGAAAATCGCCGACAATAAGGCGGTTCCTATTTACAACAAATACTACAAACGCTACGCCGCCAGAGTAAGAGTTCATCAACTGAAAGAAGATGATTTTAACAAGTGGCGATATCAAGCGATCACCAAGCATGACGAATGCAATGACGGCATAATCACGCCGGAGGAGTATATAGATTGGATGGAAGCGTACTTCCCGAACCGAAAAAGGAAAAGTGAATAAAATAGAGTAGGGCGCGTGAGCCAAGAACTCACACGCCCCATAAATTTAGATTATGATTTTCCTAAAACAATACCGTCAAATTCTGCAAGATACTTTTGCAGGTGAGTTGCATCATCAATATTGATTTCGCCGTCGCCATTGATGTCTGCTAAATCAAGTTGCTCATCAGCAAACACTGCAAGTTCTGCAAGATGGCGTTGAATGGTGGTTACATCACCTATACTAATCTGTCCATCGCAGTTTGTGTCACCAATTAGTTTTTCTTCATCAAGCGATACAAATAAAAAGCCGTTGACTTTAGCGTAGTTTTCAGCCTCAGTACCATTATAACCATATACGGTAAATCCATCAATTTTTTCTAGATATAATGCCTGACCATCATCGTACCACTCATATCCAAATGCTCTATTACCTATAGTTATGACCGACTTGGGAATCGTGATAGTTTTTAAATTCGAGCAATTCATAAAGGTGTTATCAGTTATTGATAATGTACCTTCCTTGATAGTAATACTTTCCGGACAAATGCTTGTGTTTTTATATTTATATGCAATATTTCCAGCCATTACTAAACCGTCTGGTTGACTATTATACCAAGTAGTTCCGTTAAAAGCATCTTCACCGATATATTTAACTGAATCTGGTATGCTTATATTGTATAGTTCTCCGCAATAACTAAAAGCAGATTCACCAATATATTCAACTGAATTTGGTATGCTTATATTAGATAGTTCCCCGCAATATTCAAAAGCTCTTTTTCCAATGCTTTTGACCGAGTTAGGAATGGCAATACTCGTTAAATATCTACACTGGGAAAATGCTTCATCCGCTATACCCACAGTATCATTTTTTATGCTAACACTTTCTGAGTAATAGTCTTTGCATTCATATAACACCTTACCGACATAAATATATCTATCGTTATTTATGTTAGATAGTGTATTATACCAAGCCGTATTATATAATGCCATACGTCCAATATGCGTAACAGAATCAGATATATATATGTTGCTAAGAGAAGTGCAATTATAAAATGCTCCTTCTCCAATGTTCGTAACAGAATTAGGTATAGTGATGCTGTTTAGACCGGAACATTCACTGAATGCATAGTTACCAATAGTTTTAACTGAGTCAGAAATTGTAAAATCTTTGGGAATAAAGCAACCGGAGAATGCTCCGTTGCCTATTATAGTGATGGAGTTAGGAATAGTTGTATATCTACATCCCACAATTAGTGTATTTGACTCTGTTTCTATTATAGCGTTACAATCATTTCGACTATCATAAACGGTATTTTCATTTGAAACTATAATAGTCTTTAATTCTTCACAACTTGAAAATATACCAGCGCCTATTTTTGTAACAGATTTAGGTATTATTATATCTGTAAAACTGCAAGCATAAAAAGCGAAATCGCCAATACTTGTTACCGAGTCAGGAATTAATACATCTGTTAAACCGGTACAACCAGAAAATGCATTACTTCCGATTGCTTTTACTGTGTTAGGAATACTAATACTCTTTAGCTTATAGCAATCAGAAAATGCCCTTTCGGCAATTATATTCGTACCGTTTTTTATACTGAATTTTTCGGGACAATCCTCACCATTTTGAAATTTATAAACATATGCTATATTATCTAAATACACCATTCCATCTGGTTGAGCATTATACCAAGCAGTATTATAAAACGCAAATTCTCCAATGCTTTTTACTGATTCAGAAACTTTTATTTGCGTCAAGTTCGTGCAATTCTGGAATACTTGACGACCGATTATTTCTACAGAATCAGGTATGGTAATCTCAGATAACTTTGTGCACCCACTAAATGCGTTATCACCAATACTTGTGACTGAGTTAGGAATTTTAATACTTTCAATATTCTTACAACCGATAAATGCGCTGCTTCCTATATTCGTCACTCCATCCTCAATTATTACTTTCTTTATTGATTGACTCATAAAAGGGGAGTAATATTGGTTTTCAACGTAATAATTCCCCATAGCTCCATCGCCTGAGATTATAAGTGTGCCGTTATCGTCAAGTGTCCAAGAACATTTATATGTTAATCCACTGGAAATCTCTGCTTGTGAAGTTTTTAATCCTGCGGCTGATACTATTGATATACTGCCAAATACGCTTATAACTAAGACCAAGCATAATATAATAGATAAAACTCTATTCACAAACAAAATTGTTGTTTTTCTAGAATTATTTTTCACGATAACTCCTCCTAATAATCATTCAGGAAAACAAAAATGCGCAGCCGAAGCTGCGCAGAAAAACGCACCGCTCCGATTAACTGCGACGTAAACCATTTACCAAAACACAAGTATGCTTTAGCAGAGCATGCATTTTTACCAAAGGATAAAAACACATACTTGTAGATGGTAAAA
Source organism: Ruminococcus sp. (assembly GCA_045116595.1). Taxonomy (GTDB): domain Bacteria; phylum Bacillota; class Clostridia; order Oscillospirales; family Acutalibacteraceae; genus Ruminococcoides. The sequence goes on from JBGULZ010000006.1 coordinate 5,468, forward strand.
ATATTCTGTTTACGTCGCACATTTATTATATCATATTTTCTCTTGTTAATTCAACCCACAGTTTCAATAATATATAAAAATATTTTTGTAACAATACACAAAACGCCCCTTGATAAGCGATTTGACTATCAAAGGGCGCCGGATTCATTTTATGCGCTGATAATATTGTTTTTGACGAGCAGCTTCGGGTCGGCTTTCAGTACGCTGAGGAAACGCCTTGACGCGCCAATCGGTTTATTGGTGCCGGCTTCCCACGCTTCAACTGTCTTTAACGACACGCCCATTACTTCGGCAAACGTGAGCTGCGTCATTTCAGAGCCGAGACGGATATCCTTGATTTCTTCCGAGCTGAAATCGGGAACAGGACTAACCGTGCATTTCGCCGTTCGTGCCTGAACATTGTCTTTTTCATATTCGATCGCTTCATTTAATCCTTTTAAAATGCTTTCATAAACGCTCATAAAAACTTCTCCTTGCTGCGAGTTCACTTCTCAATTACATTATCCCCTATATAATAGGGTATGTCAAGTTTATTCTGTTTCAAAATAGATTATTGCAGCCGCCAAGCTTACGTAACTCGGCGGGTCAGGTTTTATTTAAATTTCAGCAATGCACTTTTTAGCAACAACGTTCAAAGCGTATATTGATCACGCAACCTCGCTCTGCGAATCGATATAACCGAGCATTGATTCAAACGCGTCGGCACACTTTAGTTTGATTGTGATCTTTTCGTCCTCGTGAATAATGATTTTGTCGATCAACTCCACAAGCATCGGACGTGTGAGGCTGTCAATATTGCGATATTTCATAAAATGTTCGACAAATCCGTTTTCTTTTACATCGCCGCTATCCTTCGTCTGAGTTTTCTCGAGGTTAGCAATTGTCGCGTCGAGCTTTTCAATCTTCTCATTCAGATTCGCCTTAATACTCATATACTCCTCACGTGTGATTTCTCTGTTCTTCCAATCCGGATAGAGCTCCGCGGCAGCTTTGAGGATCTTTTCCCTCTCTTTCTTTTGCGCTTCAATCGTATGCTGAACAAAATCGACCTTTCGGTCGCGTTCATTCTGCTTTGCGCTCGCTATAACCTCATCAAAATCCAGAGCGATATTTAACATCATCTGAATACACGCCAAAACCGCCTCTTCAAGCTTATCTATCCTAATGGTGTGGTTCGTACAGGCATTTGGATCCTTTTTTTGCTTTGTCGAGCATTTATAATACCCGTAAGTTTTTCCGTTTTGCCGATTGACTTTCTTGTGCATCGCCTTGCCGCAATCGGCGCAATAGACAAACCCCGCGAACAAATCGGCTTTTCTGTCTGACTTACAGCTGTGGATATTCCGCTTAAAAAGCGACTGAGCCTTGTCAAAGGTCTCGCGGTCGATGATCGGCTCGTGAGTATTCTCTACGATTATCCACTCATCGCGCGGTACAGCCCTGCACTCGTGGACCTTATAGTTTATCGTACGA
>JBGULZ010000007.1:0-9913 GCA_045116595.1 Ruminococcus sp.
GAACTTTGTAAGTGATAAAATCCGCTCGATATTTGTCAGCATTTTTTCTGCCGTCTCGCGGTTGACCATCCGGGCGGTCTGGAAGTAGAGCTTTTGGATTATCTCTTTATTTTCGGGGATTCGAACCGAGTTCTCCTCTCCCCGCTCGACAAAGATTATCGCCTTTAGCGGATAGCTTTCATTCAGCGCTATACCGCTGCCGCCGTCAAAGGGCGTGCCAAAAGCGACGGCTTTGTCATCGTAAAGCTTTACGACAGGCTTGTCGTCGTTCATAATATGGACTTTATCGCCGAAAGCCTTTAGCCAGAGCCGTGTGTGCGTGGACTTCCCCACTCCCGATTCTCCCGAGAAAAGGTAAGCCCCGCCATCGTAAATCAGCGCAGACGAATGAACGAGCATAATGCCATAGTTTATCGCCTTGCGATTGAAAACGCTACTCAGGGCAAAATTCTCCATCTGCTCAACGGCAACGCCCTCCGCAGCTTTTGACATAAGCTGATCAAGATATTTATCGGAAACCTTCAGCTCAAAATCCGCCTCGCGGCTTCCGTCATACAAAAACGGCTCTGCAAGCTCGAGCGTATTATTATATTTTGGGTTCATCTCAACGATCAAATCCGCGATTTTGTACTTCAAAACGCCCTCCGAAAATTACAGGCTCACAAAACGTGAGCCTGTTTTTGTTTTAATCACTTTTAGCTGTTATAAATTATCGGCGGGATGTCATATTTTCCGACGACATACTTCTGAATGAGAAGCGCGTCGATAACATCGGCAAATCCGTCATTATTGATATCCGCCAGCTCAAACTGCTCTTCGGTAAGCTCGATCATCTCGGCAGCGAACTTCTGGATCTCGGTAGAGTCGAGAATATCGACCATACCGTCACCATTAGCGTCGCCGCTCTTGGGACCGTCAATCAGAACATACGAAAAGTTCTTTTCAACCGCATATTGATGAGCGTAAGAACCGGTGTAAACATATAGGATCGGATTACTTCTTGCAAATGCAGTATCGCTGATATAAGTTACCGAACGTGGAATAATTGCCTTTTCAAGTTTATCACAACTGCCAAACGCAAGATCATCAATAGATTCCAAATCAGAAGGCAAATTGACAACCTCCAAACAGGAACAGCGGTTAAAACACTGTCTGGGGATTTCTCTGAGTCCTGTGTTGATTGTCAAAGAAGTTATTCCCGTGCAGCCCTGGAATGAACCAAGTCCCATCTTACGAATAGAAGAAGGAAGAACCAAATCTCCTGATAGGCTTGTACATTCAGCAAAGCATTTTACACCAAGGTTTTTGAGCCAACCTCCGTTTTGCGAAAAATCCAAAGCAGTAATTGAAGTGTTATTTTCAAAAGCATAATCATACACTTCCGAAATTTTTCTGCCGCTAAACTGTTCAAGGATTACCAAAACATCAGATTCACCTCTATAATCATATAGAGCGATATTTTCCTGATCTACATCAGCATATGAGTAGTCTCCATCAGTATAAATACTGACCGCGTGAAACGGAACAATAGAAACAGCTGCGAGTAAAATAAATATTAAAACTAAGGATGTAATTCTTTTCATTCTCTACAATCCTTTCATTAACAGTACAGGCAGCACAAAGACTGCCTGTACATTATTATTGCTTTCGGTGCCGTATTAGTCCTCCGAAGGCTCACCTTCGCTTGCACCCCAGTCACCGCCGCCACCGGCGCCTTCCGTTCTGGAATCGCAAATGACATCGGTAACCACTAAATTGAACAAGTCAAATTCAGGTGATGTATAAGTTTTTTTCATCATTCCGCCTCCTTAATAACCTACTCTTGTAGCGGTATCGTAAATAGTAAAGTATGTGGGAGCATCACACAGATATGCATGTGTTCCTGTGCTATCTTCTACGACAATGTACGAAACAGCTCTGTAAGCATATTTCTTCATATCTGACGCGGTTCCGAAATTATTGATTGTATAGAACCACTGCAAACGGTTGAAGTTATCAATAACAGATGTCTGTGACGGATTTGCACCGGGAGCAGCTGTACCAAACGGAGTATAACCGTCTACTGAGTAATTCGCGCCGATCTTTGAGTTATAGCACTTATGACTGTTTGTAACAGCAGATGTAAGTGTACCGCTGGTACTGCCATCAAGACGTCCTTCAAGATTCTGCCAGCCTGTATCGCCCTTATACTTATCAGCATAATGTGATGCAGAGGTAATATACTTTCCTCCTGAAGTATCAAGTACACCCAATCTTTCGATGATCATACCGACCTTGATATTAGCACCGTTTGTCGGATCAGTCGTTCTGTTAGAAATAGTATTGATGTTTTTGCCGTAATAGCTGTAGGAAATAGCAAAATCAGTGAACAGCTTATCAGCGTCTTCTAAATCAGCCTGATGGGTAACAGAAGCATAATTACCGCTGCCGCTTTCTCCGCTGTCATTATTCCACTGGTTACGGGAATCATCAAGATAAGTGATTGCAGTACTGATAGGTTTAACGGAATCGTATTCAACCGGAACCTCTGTATCAGATTCATAAATCGCTTTAACAACATAGTTATCATAACCGGAGTAGTTAAAGTATCTGTTATAGCTGCTTGCTACAAATTCGCCCTTGGAGTTATAGATATCCCAGCGGGTAAAATACTTCTTAACGCCTGTGTTCTGAACTACACCGTCAATAGTATCTCCGCGATAGAACCATCTGTACTGACCTTTTTCAGCAGCAGTTGCGTCATCAAAGGTATAAAGTTCATCCTTCACACTGTCAAGAACAGCATAATGGTGTTCAACGCCGTGATAAGTAACAGTAAACTGTGCAGTATCTGTAACAAGAACGCCGGTTGCATCAGTATCGGGTACAGCTCCGTAATAATAGTTAACATCATTTACGGTAAAGTACTTGTAGGTAACCCCGTTAATAACTTTGGTACTCGTAAAGTATCTGTACTTTGTTTCCTGAGTTTTATGATACTGGATCTTTGTTGCAGCTGTTGCGCCGTCTTTAACAACATACGGAGCTGCTTCAATAAGCTTGAGCTTGTGAGGTTCTAAATTGTCGCTTCCTGTCTTATAATCCGAAGCACTGTTCTTCTCGTTGTAAGTAAACAGCTTATAAAGCATAGTTTCAAGAGTGGGACCTTCTACGGAAGCGTCATAAACACACTCTGTGTCAGAGAGCTTATTACCGCTTGAATCGTACATATCCGTACCCTTGTTTGTATATCCGCTTTCCTGGCTGAAGTCCCATGTATACGGAAGGATGATCTCAGCCCTGACCATATCGTCGATCTCATTTGCCGAGTATACTTTTGCAGTCATCTTGTAAGTTGTACCGGAAACAAGCGTTGCGCTATTGTTTTGCATCGCGTTCGCGGTCTTGCCATCGATCGTAACTGCCGAATCCGTATAATTCCACTGGATTTTCTCACGGAAATTCTTCTCATACGGAGTCTTGTTAATAATAAAGTCCGTATTGAGCTTTGCGGTTGTCTTTGAACCTGTAAAGTCGCCATCCTCGCAGGTACCGGTCTGGGTGTAGCTCTGAACGCCCCAGAAGCGGCTGTTGTAGTAATAAGTGATTTGATACTGATATGTATATGTTGGCTTCTGCAGATGAGATACATAGCGCAGAGAGGTTACACCGGAATCAAGAACATCCTGAACGGTAAACTGTGCAACAGTTGCAGTAGTCCTAGTTGTATGTGTATCATCACCCCAACTGCTCGGAGAAGCCGCAAAGTTACCGGAGCTGGAAACGATTTCCTTCATATAGCTTTCGTTTGTCGGTGTTGTAGCCAGGCTGATTTCGATCTTATGCGTAGCAAAGTGACTGTCGATATACTTAGAGATATCAAGCTTTTCGCCTACTGTGCTGTTGGTAAATGTCTCAACTGTTGAGCCGCTACCGTCCTTAACGGTAACTGTAACTTCAGGTGTACCTGTACCTGTATAAGTATCTGTCTGCTCAACAACGTGCTGAACTGTAAGACTACCTATCTGAGCGTCAACAAAACGTGCGATGTATACATCATTAGCGGACATCGGTGATTCACCGATCTCGCTCTCGGTGATCTCGTAATATTTACCGTTGCTGTAACGTACCCAACCTGCAAACATATAAGCACTCGAGGGAACAGCCTCAAATGTAAACTTCTTTGTGCTGTCGGCAAATTGTTCGCCTGAAGCTACCTTGCCCAGCAAGTTAGGCGTGGTGTTTGTAAAGTAAGCGGAGCATCTTGTGGTATTACCGATGTTCTTTTCGCCGCCGATGCCTGTCTGTGATTGATCAAACGGATCATCGCGCCAAGCATCGCTTGATACCGAATGATCGGGAGCGTCAAGGAGTGTGTAAGAACCGTACTGGATCTTGATAGAAGCTTCGATCTTATCGCTCTTGTTGGAGTAGTACCACTTACCGTCGGAACGGTTAGCCTTATCTTTAGAGTCGTTCCAGATTTCCTTCTCATAAGAGATAAGCGCCGGAACGCCTCTATAGTAAGTCTTTAGATGATCATATGTGGTTTGAAACTGAGACCAGCTCATTCTGCCGTCGGCAGTGCTGTCGCCGCCGGTATACTGTAATCTTCTGTCCCAATTGTTGAGATACAGCATTGAAGATGAAATATAGCCGATAAACTTTCCGGCTGTATCATTGCTGCCGCTCGGGATCGAACTCTGAGGAGCGTAAACCGCCCACAGGGTCGCGTACTCACCGACATAGGTGTCCTTGTAACCGGTGGAGACGATCAGCAGCTCTTTGTCTTGCGGATGTGAAGCATCATAGTCAGATTTCTGTGCGTCTGTCAGAAGGTTGCCGAATACGTCTACCTGACGTCCGAAGTAGTCGGTAACGATCTCAACGCCGTTCTTACCGCTTGCAGCGTAGTGAGCTGCGTCTTTTGTGGGTTCAGAGCCCGATGTTCCGGCAAATTCGTAATTGAAATAGTTGTAGCCGTCGCCGAAGTTATCATTAGCTGTTTTGTACTTAAAGTCAAAGATGATAGTATCGGGGTTCTTTTCCTTATAGAGCTTGTAGAAGTCGTCGTAGTCGTAGGTCTGCGCGTGGTTTCTCGCGTTGCAGCGAATATCGATACTTCTGTGGAGCAGATCCCAATAAGCGTTGTGGAGTGTAAGACCCTTAACGGAAGCGCCGGAAGCGGTGCCGTCAACTGTGAGCGGGATCTCCATTTGATACTTACCGCCCCAGAGCAGCATGGGCTGACCGGGATATCCGCCGAAGGCGTTGTCCTTGTTGTTCTTGCCCTCATAGTAAGGATATACAGCAAGCATATTACCCCAAGCGTTCTGAACCTCGCCGTCGTAACCGTCGATAAGGAAGGTCTTACAGTTTGTGTTGTTCTTCATATAATAGATGGGAGTAACTTCAACTGTCTTTCCATCTGTTGTAGCGTTGCGCTCAACGCCGTTTGAATCCTTATAAGTTGTATTTACAGCACGGACTGTCCAAATCTCCTCATAAACGCCGTCTGACTCCCATTCGTTGACCTGATAAGTCATACCGTTGAAGGAATAACCCTTGACGTAGTGAGTATTCTTGAACGCTGTGTTGTTAAAGCTACCTGTAGCCGAATCATTATCGGAAAGCGTGGTTTTGATCTTGACCTTTGCGCCTACCGGCACGTTGGTCATCTTTGTATAACCCGCGTCAGTTCCGCCGTAGCTTTCTCTTGTAATTACGATGTCGGGGTCTTTAGCGTTATTATATGCGGTGATCGATGTATAATGATTACCGTCGTCATCTGTGTAATCGAAGTATGTGCTGTCGATCGTTGTAGTAGCGAGTCTTGCGAAACGGTTGAAGGTATCGTCACGAAGCGTGCCGTCCTTAGCGCAGATGTCAACGACCTTAGTTCCAACTACAGGGGTAGCGCCCTTTTCTTTGAAGTAGAACTGGTAGTCAACAAGACCGTTTGAGCCATGATCATTCCAATACGCTATACACGCAATGTTGCTTACTTTATCCCAATGAACATCACGAACCATCACATATCTTGCGTTACTGGAAACGCTGCCATTTTGCTTTCTTTGAATTCTAAAAGCCACATCTCCGCTACTGGTATAAACAACAATGTCATTGCCGTCACTGGCAGTCGCATTATTTATTTTTTCGTTGTTATTACCGCGAATACCTCCCTGATTTCCACTGTCAGATAAAGCAAAAAAGAAGTTTTCATTGCTTCCGATAGCCTCTGTCAAATCCGCCCAGTAACCATAATTGGAATTTCTTACAGTTGCAACGCTCTGGCTGTTATTGCCTAAACCGGTATCACTGCCGTTCCAAATAAATGAATACTCGTTTGTTGTTCCGATATTCGGAGTATCATCGACCTTTCGGTTGCTGTTGATTGTACCCGATGATGTATACTTATCACCGGGAACCCATGAGCCGGACGAACCGCCGCCGCCGGAATTGGTCTGGGTTACGGTAGTAGTGTGTGTAGAAGGATCAAAGGTAAATTTGACCGAGGTCGCATTCTCTCTGATAACGTAGGACTGGTTCTCTGCCGGCCATGAGCCGCCGTCCCAGCCGTCGCTGTCGCCGTTTTTGACCACCTTGAAGTTAATGGTACCCGCCGGAATGTTGGTGGTAAAGGTCTTTTCGTAGCAGCCGCTCGTGCTGTTGTAGGTCAGCTCGTTATTCGAGGTGTTCCATGTGCTGCCGAAGAACTGCGCCACACCGCCTGTGTACTGACCAGCGAGGAAGTATTTGTCGGCGGGGTCGTCAATACATGCAACCGAGAGCTTGCTGTTCGCCTCGTCAACCGTGATCTTGTAGGTCCTGCCGGGCTGGAGCTGGAACGAACCGCCGGTTGCGGAAATAATTGACGCGTTCGTCATGCCCGCCGATGTTACCTTATAATCCCTGCCGGCAACATTATAGTCGGTTCCGCCGTAACTAAAGCCCTTTTGAATGTTGCCCTTCATGCTCAGGCCGATGTCTATATCGTCGTGGCCGTTTGCTTTCAAGGTCGCATAATCAACGGTTTTAACGGTGATGGAATACACATCTGTACCGCTTTCAACCGTGCTGATAGCTGCGTTGGTTTGATACTTTGCCCACCAAACAGCGTCGGTTTCATCACCGCGGCTGATGGTGTTAGTCACACCGTTGATTTCCGCAAGGTAGGTGGTATCGATGTTACCGGTCAAGCTGTAGTTGCTGCTGGAAGCAAGTGTGGAACTTGAAATCTCCAAACGACCGTTCGGGTTATTTGTTGAATCCAAAGGATGAGCTTGTCTTTCATCTATTGTAATGGTATAACTCCTATTGGGAGACATTACGATAGAGCCGCCTCCATTGCTGCTGTCCCTTGTTTGTACATACAATCCCATAGCTGCTGTAACACCGGAATTAGGAATAGGATAATCAGCTTCCATAGCGTTGTAGTATGTATTTGTGCTCTGCAAATAGAAGCTGTATTTTTTATCATCCTTCTTATAAAGTGCAATATCAATATTATTTGAATGACTATTTGCTGACAACTGCGAGGCTGTAAGTGTATTAAGTGTAATGGTATACACACCGGGAGTTGATGTTGCTGTGTTTACAGCATAGGTACTATCGTAACCGATATCCCAGCCGCCGTTGCTGTAGGTACCGTTATACGGTGCACCGCCGTTTACCGACGCAAGGTAGGTTTTGTCAACATTACCAATAATACTGTAAACGGGATAATACACGTCAATATTGGCTGTATTATTGTTTTTGGACTTATTGTAGGCCGCTGAACCCGCCACAGTCGGAACATTCTTTACTGTGTAGGTTTGTGTTTCCTTAATGGTAGTGTCCGTGCCGGTTACGGTTATCGTTTTGGTCGCAGCCGAAAACGTTCCCAAATCGGTATCGCCCTTATACAGCCGCAGCTCATGGTTGCTGTCGGGTGTAACGCCCGAGGTGCTGTAGTTGGTAACGGTAAAGGTCGCGCTGTCACCGCCGTTGACCGCATTTTTGTCAACCGTAAAGGTTGGGGTGGTGAGGACGGTTTTTTCTGTATACGCGCCTTCATCATGACCTGCCCCGGTACCGGTAGAATAAAGGTGTCCGCTGGTCAAAGTCATATCGCCTGTCTTTGTATTATCATCAGAATTGGTCAATATCAAACCTGCGGTATGAAGAAAACCAGTTACCTTATAAATGGTAGTTCCGTCATCATCCAAATCAGTTACCGATAGGTGTGCCATGTTTGTTCTTCCTGCCCATTTTCCTAACGTCTGTCCGTTTGCCGGGGAGTTTGTGCCACTATTTTGGTTGCTGAAAGTATAGAGTTTAATATTACTTCTGCCCCAATTAGCGTCATCACGAATATAAATCGTATCAATGACAGGCGCTGCAGCAAGAGCAAATGTTTTGTGATTACCGCTTGTGGTATCAAAAATAATATAGTGTGTACCGGTATTGCTATCTCCCATATTGCTTTTAGCACTTGATCCATTTGTTAAATTACCAATACCGTAGTCGTTATCTACGTTTTGATTATATCTGCCTGAATCATTCCATCCAGATTGATAATTTGTAATCTGGAATTCGCTGTTATTTGATTTTGTAACATAAACGTACTTGTCACTGCCTGAAACAGCAGAAAACGCAACGCCTGGATCCCATGATGATCCCGCAACGTTTTCGCCACGGTAATAATACGTTGTATCTCCGACGGCTTCGCTGTTATCAACCGCGCCTACGCGATCTTCGGCAGTCTTCGCTGCGTCGGTAGCGATAATGCCGACTGTCATGCATGAAACGAGTAAGCAAACTGACAAAACAACCGCAAGCGTGGATTTTGAAAGCCGCTTTAATTGTGTTTTCATTTTTTTCCTCCTTTTTATAAATTGAATTTCGCTTGACAAAACAAGCTAAAAGTCTATAATTGTATATAATAAACAAACGCCGTATAATGTTTATACGCTCAGGAAAATATTTGCGCCTGATCCTGCGTTTGATACTTTTTTATCCGCCTTACCCCTTACGAATACCGCATACGTTTTATGCGATACACCTAAGGAGTAAATGCGAAAACTGTGTCGTTTCGAATAAAACCGAAAAGCCTCTATGTCGTTTTCAGTCATTCTGAGGCTATGCCGAAGAATCTCATTCCTCTTGATCCAACGCTGCCGCAAACTCTATGAGATCCTTCGCTAAAGCTCAGGATGACAGCGTGGTTTATTTCGGCTTCTTTACGAAACCATAAGCCTCTGCTTTTTGAATTGCAGCGGCGTTACTCCGTAGCTTCGCTTGCACGCGGTCTCGAACGTCTTTACGCTCGGGAATCCGTTGTAGACTGCCGCGTCGGCGATCGAGATGTCGCCGTTGAGCAGGTCTTCCATAGCGTGCTTTAAGCGAACGCTGTTTACGTAGGCGTTAAAGCCCATGCCCGTTGTATCTTTAAAATATTTTGAAAAATATATCGGATTAAGCCCGACGAGCTCTGCCATTACATTAAGATTGAGCTCCTCGCGGTAATGCTCCTCAATATATTCCATCGCTATCTTTGCGTTGCGGAAGGAGACCCGGCAGCTGCCGTACAGGCTGATCTGCCTCTCTCTGCAGCACCGCTCGAATAGAACATGAAGAATGTTCATTATCACGGCGTACTGCTGTAATGTCGACAGGCTTTGGTCGGCAAGCAAAAGCATATGCTCCGTCAGCTCCTGCTCCGCCCGGGAACCCGGAACGACCACAAAGCTGTGCATATCAAATTGACTGTCGAATTTCTTTACAAAATCATATGACAAATGAAGCGTAAGAAGCTCGACTTCGTCCTCGTTCTCCGAGGACAGCTGATGTATCTCTCCCGAATTTAAAAGGAAAATATCGCCTTTATCCAGACTGTATTCATCACCGTTTTTTAATACAGTCAATTTTCCTTTGCCTATATAAATCAGCTCGA
>JBGULZ010000008.1:0-2578 GCA_045116595.1 Ruminococcus sp.
ATATCATCCACGTCGAGGGCAGTATCGACCCCAAAAGGGATATAGAGACGATCAACCTCGAGCTCATTCTCTCCGATATGGAAATGCTCGAGAGGCGGATCGAAAAGACAAAGAAGATGCTCAAGGGCGACAAGAAATATCAGCGCGATATCGACTTTTATCAGCGTGTGCTCGACGCTTTGGAGAACGGCAAGCCCGCAAGAAGCGTTGAATGTGACGACGAGGAAAAGGCTCTGCTGAGCGAGGTAGCGCTCCTCACCTCAAAGCCCGTGATCTACGCCGCGAATATGAGCGACGAGGATTTCTCAAACGGGCTCGAGAGCAATAAGGGATATCAGGAAGTAAAAAAGATAGCAGCAGAGGAAAAATCAGGCGTGCTGCCTATCTGCGCGCAGATAGAGGAAGAGATCGTTGAGATGGACGACGAGGAAAAGGCAATGTTCCTTGACGACCTCGGTCTTGAAGAAAGCGGACTTGACCGCCTTATCAAGGAATGCTACGCGCTGCTCGGACTTATCTCTTACCTCACCGCAGGCAAGCAGGAGGTCAGAGCTTGGACGATCAAAAAAGGCACAAAGGCTCCGCAGGCGGCGGGTAAGATACACACCGACTTTGAGCGCGGATTTATCAGAGCAGAGGTCATCGCGTACGATGATCTTGTAGCGCTCGGAAGTATGACCGCCGCAAAAGAAAAAGGCTTAGTCCGCAGCGAGGGCAAGGAGTACGTTATGAAGGACGGCGACGTTGTGCTGTTCAGGTTCAACGTGTAATTTGCATAATACAAAAAGAATTGATTTTTATAAACAAATGTAATATACTTAGTATTAGCGACAGAGCGAGAGTTTTGGGTAACGCCGTTTTTGGTATTCCCTTGCTTCGAGACCTCTGTCGCTTTTTATTTTGAATCTTCAACTATCAACAGATTTTTTAGGCGATGCTTACTATCAAACTGGTGCATAAACCGGAAAACGACCATTTCCTATCAACGGGCGGACACACGGTGATTCCCCTGTCAGGGGAAATGGGCGAAGCCCAAAAGGGTTGCCGACGTGCTAAGGTCCGCCCCTACGAAGAAAAATTTAAATCCGGAGCGAAGCGACCATTATCATTAAACTCTAAACACTAAACTCTAAACTCTAATCTCTAAGCTCCATAACATACTTCCACATTTCCCTTTTATCCTTGATCGTGTTCGCTTTATTGACCACGGCGGTCTTTTGCTCCACTGTCATATTTCTGAACCGCTCCGCCGATCTCGGCTGCTGGGCGAGCGCCATCGTGAAGCTCATCGGCATTTCATAAAGATACATAACAACACCTCGCTGTTTTATTTAGTATTAGTATGCGCATCACTGCGTTTAATATGTATTTTTCTATTGACATTCAATTTGCGTGATGATAAAATTATTATGCAGTATTTTGTTTTACAGCGTGATCTGCGCGTATTGATATATTTATGTGAAGCACTTTCACGCGATACTCTCAAAATACGGTATAATCAAGTTCAAAACAGCCTTTTATTATTTAAAATATAAAAATTTTGTTAATATTATATTATTCTCGATTTTTATATGTTATAATGATATGGCAAAATTAAAACAAAGGGGAATTATTATGAAAAGATTTATCACAGCAACAATGGCGGCTTTGATCTTCGTACTCGCGTTCGCGGGCTGCGGCTCAAAATCTGCCGACTTAAAAAAAGTTATGGGCGACATCAACGCAAAGTATGCCGACGCCACAAAGGGCTTGAAGGAGCTTACAGCGGTTGAGGATCTCGACAAATACTACACGATCCCCGCAAAGGATGTTAAGCAGTTCGCGGCAGAGATCAATCCCGACACATCATCCGCTCCCGTAGAGATCGTTCTTGTAGAGGCTAACGACAAGGCGGCAGCCGACGAAGTAAAGAAGGCTCTCGACGCGAGATTCCAGTCCATCAAGAGCACCTACGCTTCATACAGCCCCGAAGAGGTAGAGCTTGTAAACAAGTGCGACGTGACCCAGAACGGCAACTATGTTACAATGGTAGTCGCAAATGATTACGCCGGAATTATGGAGATCGTAAACGCGGCCATCAAATAAGTAAAAACATTTAAGTGCTTGCACAATAACGTTATAGTCAAGGGTAAACACAGTGGATAATTACGATTTAAATGGTTATGATTTAGATAACTTTGATTACGACAGATACAAACAAAGGGCTGAGAACAGCAATCGCAACCGTAACCGCAAAAAGACTTATAAAAAGAGGACGCGCAACAGAATAATCATCATCGGTGTTTTCTTGGTGATATTTATTCTTTTCGCGGTTTTGGTAGTCTCTTGCTCAAACGCGGTGTGCGGAAAGAAGGGTGACAAGGCGCAGGCTTCCGATCAGGAGGCTCAGGCTTCTCAGAACGCTCAGGAGGCTATGGCTACACAGCCGGCGACGGCGCCCGCGAACGATCTCAACTTTGTTAAGCCGCAGATCAAAGACGACGGAAAGACAAACGGAACAAACGACGGCGGACTTTACGTCTGGAACAAGCAGGCGTTTGAGCTGTTTTTCGGCAACGACACGATGGGCGAGAGGTAC
>JBGULZ010000009.1:0-2922 GCA_045116595.1 Ruminococcus sp.
TACTCCGGCGGCGGTGAGACAGGCTCGCTCGTGATGGGGATGCGCCCGGAGCTATACACAGCCTTTCTGATGACGTCATCGCAGTGGGACGGCGATTTGGAAGTGCTGGCAAAAGCAAAAACGCCCGTCTATTTAGCGACAGGCGAAAACGACAGCTACTACGGCTCTCAGCCGCTGAAAAACGCTTACAACAAGCTGCGCGGCATATACGAATCGCAGGGCTTGACCGAAACAGAGATTGATAAAATCCTCGTTCTCGACGTAAAAGACCAAGCGTACTTTACCGAACGCGGTTACACCGATCAACACGGCGGCGGTATGGCTTTTGCACATGATGAAACGATCATGAATTGGCTGTTTAAAAATGATTCCACATAATAAGCAAACTCAGAGGCTCTATTTACACGATGTTTTAGCTTTAAGTAAAATAGAGGCTACCAAAGTTGGTGAAGTTACTCCGAGCACGACGGAGACCGCAACTTTAAGTGATAGCCTCTATATAACTAGTATACTCCAGAGAGCATATAATGTCAAGAAATATGAGGTTAAAGGTAAATGATAAAATAAAGAGAACTCCGGCTCGATCACTGAGTCGGGGTTCTCTTTGGTTCGACTTATTTGTCGATAATATTTAGATTCATCTTGCAACCACAATTGTCAACATTATAAGATCATCATCACCCGTGTTAATGATACTATGCTCCGATCCCTTTGGGCATATATGCATCATTCCCGCCGAGAGCTTTTCTTCCACACCGTCACAAATCGCTTTGCCTGTTCCGGATAGAATATAATTCATATCGTCGCCAGAGCTTTGCATATGTAAGCCGATGCTTCCGCCGGCGTGGATCACTGTCGATATAATCCGGTACTTTTCATCGTTATACATTCTCACGGTCATTTGACCCGTACCGTTGTTCATTCCCGGTATTGTCATTTCCTTCAGTCCATTAAAGTTTATGATCATTTTGCACCTCTATCTGTTAATTATTTCGGAACGAACGGAGTTGAAAAACGCCGCATACTTCTTCTTATCCTCATTACGGCAGGCTATGTAGAAGGTGTAGCGTGCCTTTTCTTCGTCGATTGGGATGGCAATTCGTCCGTTCGGAGTGCCGCTTGCTTTGAGAATGACATCGGACGAAAAAGCAGGATAATCGGTGTTCATCACCAGGTCGGCAAAAGTCTCACGGTCGGGCTGTATCAGGAAAGTAGTGTCAGCCATATATTCCTCGCACACGCTTTTCCAAAAGCCGATGTGCTGATAAAGCAGGAATTTTTCACCGGCAAGATCACTGAATTTTACGCTCTCTTTCTCGGCAAGTCGATGGCTCTCAGGTATAACGATATAAAGGTGTTCGGTCGTATAACGCTGAAAGAACAGTCCGCTGTTCTCAATAGGCGCGCGGACAATACCGATCTGATAGGCGCCGTTCTGCATACCGCTGAGTAGCTTTTCGCCGTAGACAAGCTCCGAGGAAATCGTCATATCTCCGAAATGGTCTTGCAAAATCGGCATAAGGTCGGTCATTGGCTGCGGTGCGCACGCTCCGATACGGATACTGTGAAGGCTGCGGTCAAAGGCAATCACGCGGCTCGCCATTTCTTTATTCTGGTTCACCTGCGACTGCGCCAATGCCGCGGCAAGCTGACCTGTTTCATTCAGCGAGATTTTCTTGCTCTCGCGCACAAAGAGCTTAACGCCCAAATCCTCCTCTAACTTTTTCATTGAGCGTGAAAGCGCAGGCTGGCTGATGTGCAGTTCCTCCGCCGCTTTTGACAGCGTGCCGTGCTGTCAAAAGCCGCTAACTGTTCGAGTAAATAAATTTCAATCATATTATCACCCAAATATAATTAGAAGTTATATTTATATAAACAATCGGTATTTTACTTTTCCTCTATTCTATCATATAATTGAAGCATAGGCAAGTAGTAAATATATAATTATTGATTGGAGTGAAAAATATGAACCGGATTATTCAAACAGTTTCCTGCTTTCTCTGCTGTCTTTTGACAATTCTTATGATTTGCGGTTGTCAAACAGACGCGGCGAGTGACGCCAAGGAAAAATCAAATTCCGATTTGCTCGGCGATACAGACGGCGACGGCTCTGTTTCAATCGGCGATGTTACCGTTATTCAACAGCATATTGCAAATATAATCAGTTTGCAAAACGAAAGATTAAAATGTGCTGACATCAACAGCGACGGAAAGTTTGACATTACCGACGCGACCGAGTTACAGCGCTATCTGGCGGAGTACGACGTGCCGTATGCCGTCGGAAAACCGATAAGCAACGATACAGAAGACCCCCCTGCTATTGAGCAAACAGGTATGACAAATCAAGTGCCCTCGTCCTATTTAAGCGCGGCGTCGCAGGGCGGTACAGTTCGGGAGATTAAATATCAATCTAAAGACTACGCCGGTAACGGCGGCGACATCACCAAGCAAGCATTTGTCTATTTGCCCTACGGCTACGATGAAGCCGACGCCGACACCCGGTACAACATTCTCTATTTAATGCACGGCTGGGGCGGTCACGCAGGCGAATACTTTGAGTATGCCAACATCAAAAACATCTTTGACAATATGATTGCAAACGGCGATATTGAGCCGCTGATTGTTGTTTCGGCAACCTTCTATCACGAGAACAGCTCTACGGATTTCGGCAGTTCCGAGGATGCTCTGAGAGCGTTCCACAACGACTTTGAAAAGCACCTGATGCCTGCGGTAGAGGGACAGTTCCATACCTATGCAAAGTCGACCTCCGACGAGGATCTGAAAGCCTCGCGAGACCACCGTGCGTTCGGCGGCTTCTCACTCGGCTCGGTCACGACTTGGCTGCAATTCTGCTATGATTACGACTATATCCGCTACTTCCTGTCGATGAGCGGCTCAAGCTGGTACTACGGCACCTACGTC
>JBGULZ010000010.1:0-2830 GCA_045116595.1 Ruminococcus sp.
TTTTGCCTGTGTATCTCTTCTTTGCGAGAATCGAGAATACGATTGCCGCGATACCTGTCAAAAATCCGCCGTAGCAGCAGGAAACCATTGAAACGATACCGCATACCAGAGAAACGATGCTGAATACCTTTGCGGGACCCGCGAGAACCTGATCTGTGGGAGCAACGTTGTAAGCGTTCTGCTGATAAGGCTGCTGAGCGTAGTCAGGATTTGTCTGGTTATACTGCTGGTACTGAGCCGAATAATCAGGCTGCTGCGGCTGCTGATTGTACTGTGAAGTGTAGTCGGGCTGCTGCGGCTGCTGATTATACTGAGAAGCGTAATCGGGCTGCTGAGGCTGCTGATTGTACTGTGAAGCGTAATCAGGCTGCTGAGGCTGCTGATTATACTGTGAAGCGTAATCAGGCTGCTGGGGTTGGGGTTCAGGCGAACCGTTGGGGTTGGGATTCATGTTGTTATATTCATCCATTAGTGTATCCTCCTAAAAAAATATCACTATAATTATACGATAACCGTTATGTTTTGTCAATATTATATAGCTTTTTGTTGCAAATATATGCCGCGGAGTGCTTAAAACGGCTTATTCTATGCTCATTGTGGCGTAGGCGTTGAGGTCTGTGCCCGCGGTGTTGCCGGACAAAAATTCATAATACGCCTGCGAGCCGACCATTGCTGCGTTGTCTCCGCAGAGGCTTTTGTCGGGCATATAAAACTCATATCCGCGTTTTTTACATTCTTCATCAAGGGTTTTTCGCAAGAGCGAATTTGCCGATACTCCGCCCGCGATAACGAGCCGCTTTACGCCCAAGTCATCCGCGGCTTTGAGGAAGTTTGTTGTAAGGCAGTCGACCACCGCGTATCTGAAAGAAGCGCAGACGTCAGCCTTGTTGAGCTCCACGCCCTTTTGAGCGGAGTTGTGGAGCAGGTTTATGACCGCGGTCTTTAAGCCGGAAAAACTGAAATCATACGGCGCGTCGTTCACTACGGGGCGCGGGAGCTTGAACGCCAGCGGATCGCCGCCCTCGGCGACCTTGTCGAGCTCGATACCGCCCGGGTAGGGCATTCCCATTGTCCGTGCCGCCTTGTCAAACGCCTCGCCCGCGGCGTCGTCGCGGGTACGTCCGATGATCTTCATCTTGGTGTAGTCCTCTACCATTACGATATGGCTGTGTCCGCCCGACACAACAAGACATAGAAACGGCGGCTTTAGTTCTGTATTAGAAATATAATTTGACGCTATATGAGAGCGCAGGTGGTGGGTAGGTATCAGGGGCAGCCCTGTTGATAAAGCCAAGCCCTTGGCAAAGTTAACGCCCACCAAAAGCGCGCCGATAAGCCCCGGCGCGTATGTAACCGCTATGGCGTCGATCTGTTCAAGACTGAGTCTTGATTGCTCCAGCGCCTGGGTAACCACGGGCGTTATTGCCTCGGCGTGGCGGCGCGAGGCGATCTCGGGCACAACTCCGCCGTATAGCCTGTGCTCCTCTACCTGAGAGGCTATCACCGACGACAAGACGGTCCTGCCGTCCTCAACGACCGCCGCGGCGGTCTCGTCGCAGGATGATTCGATTGCTAAAATCCGCATATTTTTCTTCCTTTTTTTACTGTCATTCTGAGCGTCAGCGAAGAATCTCACAGTTCATAAGTCAAAGTTTATTAAATAGGTATGAGATCCTTCGGCAAGCCTCAGGATGACAGCGGTTTTTTTATCAAAAGTATTTTGTCATTAAGATCGCGTTTTCCTCGGGGTCGCGGTAGTAGCTTTTCCTCTCCCCGACCTTAATAAAGCCGAAGTGCGAGTAGAGCGATATTGCTTTTTTGTTGCTCTGCCTTACCTCGAGCGTGACGAAAGCAAAGTTGTTTTTCTTGCAGTAGGTCACTATCTCGCTTATCAGCGCTGAGCCTATCCCCTTTTCACGTTGGCTTCCGGTCACGGCGACGTTGAAGATATATCCCTCGTCGATCACCGTGCTCATACCGATGTAGCCTATCACCTCGTCATTTTCAAGCGCAGTGTAAAACACCGAGGTCGGGTTATTGAGCTCGTTTTCGAGGTTTTCGCGCGTCCACGGGTGAGAAAAACACTCATTTTCTATTTTGAGCGCACCGTCAAGGTGCTGCGGGGTCATTCTCTGTATCTTCATACTCTTTGATTATTTCTTTTATAGAATTATAAATCTCATCCCTGCACGCTCTGTACACGTCAAGGTTGCCGCCGAAGGGGTCTGAGATATTCAAAACCGTGATTTTTTCCTCCGGAATACTGCAAAATTCGCGCAGCATCATCTTGTGCTCGTCCGTCATAACGTAAAAACGCTCGAACTGGGCGATGTTGAAGTTGAAGATGAAATTTGCCTTTTTTTCGCTGAGGTCTATCCCGATCTCCTCACACGCCTTTTGCGCGTTAAATGAGGCGGGAACTCCGTTTGCCGCCGCCATTCCAAAGCTGACCGCGCCGACGTTCAGACCCTTTTCTTCCGCTAATTTATTAAAAATCGCCTCCGCCATCGGGCTGCGGCATGTGTTGCCCGTGCAGACAAACGCGACATATCTATCCTTTTGCATCATACCACGTCTTTCCTATCGCCGCGTCGGCAGTCAGCGGAACGCTGAGCGTAACGGCGTTTTCCATTTCTTCCTGTAATATCTTTGCGGCTTTTTCAGCCTCGTCCCCGGGAGCTTCGACTATCAGCTCATCGTGGACCTGCAGGATCAGGCGCGAGCGCATATTTTCTTTTTTCAGCCGCTCGTCCACCCTGACCATCGCGATCTTTATAATATCCGCGGCTGTGCCCTGTATAGGCATATTTCTGGCGACACGCTCGCCGAA
>JBGULZ010000011.1:0-5992 GCA_045116595.1 Ruminococcus sp.
ATAAATTACGCGCTATGACGCTTTTTGCTCTTGTCTATTATCCTTCGGTTGCCTTGCGTAGACGTTGGTGGCGTAGCACGCCGCGAAATACGCTTCGATATGCGCTTTGAGAGACAACGCCAAGCCTTTCAGATTATCTGCGCTGCACGCGACTCTGATGGTGACCTCCGGCTTGCCCTCGGGCGTGATGATGCCGTTGGGCTGGGATTTTCCCGCGCCCTGTGTGACGGTCACAACGAAATCCGCCTTTGCGCCCGGCGCGATGTTAAAGCAACGGGAAATCGCTTTACCGTCAGAGCGCAGATTGCGCTCCTTTGCCTTCTGCTCATTAACGCCTCCGAGCGGCGAATGCCAAACAGCTTTGGGGTATTGCTCACCCTTTGCCTTTTCCTTTGCCGCCATCTTCGGGAGCTTTCCGCTGAGAACATCCTGACAGAAGATCAGCGACTCCTCCAATCCCATGTAACAGTCAACGGACTTTTGCAGCTTCTTTGTGTGCGCGTCAAACTCAACGAACGAAAACAGCGTCTTTCCGATGTGAAAGCTGTTTCCCTTGACCTTGACAAAGGTGTTCTGCGTGTTGAGCTCCGCGATGACGTTATCGATTGGCTTGATTTTCATAGCGTCAAGGATCATCTTGATGCCTCTTGCTAATCTTTGAAATGCTTTTTCCATATTGTTATCCTTTCCTCCGAGGTCCAAATTTGGACTCCTTGATATATTTCTATTATAGAATTAACTATCCCATGATTTCCTTCTGTAAAATCTTTCCGAATACAGCGGGCATCGATTCAAGATGGGATATCCCCAAGAAGTTTCTGCCATAGATTTCGTGGATATACTCCTTATCCGCGTCGATCGCAGCCGCAATAAAGGTCACGCCTTTACGGGCGAACGTATTGCGGATATGCTTGAGGTCGCTTTTCGCCGCGTCGCCGCCGTAATTATCGTGATTCGGGCGGCCGTCGGAGATAATAATGAAAATCTTCTTATCCTCTCTGCGCTTGAGCAGCCGTTCACAGCCGTAAATCACCGCCGCGCCGTCGCGATTGCAGCCTCTCGCGGAAATATCCACCAGCCTGAACTTATCGTTGCGGTCAACACTGTCGAAATTCTTGTAGTTATACAGCTCGACAAATAATCCCGACGTACTGTGTCCGTTGATTTCCAGAGGAATGTTCAGCTTTTCGCAGGCTTCGGCAAACAGGATCGCCGTCAGCCGCGTCATTTCCGATTTTGACCCGCTCATGGAACCGCTTTCGTCAAGCAGGAGCGAGATTGCCAGATTGATTTCCTTCTTCGGCGCCTTTCTATCCTTCCACACGCGTAAATCGGTGCGGTACAGGCGTGATGTGTCCAGTTTTTTACCGTAAAACCTGCCGCGACGTTCTCCTGTGAGGTTCTCCTCTTTCAGCGTCTGCGTGATGGTTTTGACCAGCTTTTCGACGACAGGCTGTACCTGACGGCATAAGAAGGCGTATGTTGTCCGGTAACTACCCGGAACACAGGATAATCGGTTGATTTCCTTGTTGACGCTCTTATGGATCGGGCCCCAGTCGATATCGGAAATATCCCTTTGCAAAGAGGCACTGACCGCCGCGTTATTAGCGGAAACCGCACGCTCATCGGCAATATCGCTGATGATCTCGCCGAGCGTTCTCACTGCCTGCGCCGCTCCCGAAGGAACATAGTCGCGGTTATAGACCGTCTGACCGTTTCCCTCGGCGGCTGACGCCTGACCCGCTGACAGATCCGCTTCAAATTCTCCGGCAGGCTGCTCCAGCATTTGGCTGAGCGTTGGACTCAACTGTCCGTCCTGCGCCTGCTCATGTATTTCCGTCTTACGCTTCTCCCCTGTCTGCGCGCCCTTGATCTGCTGACTGCCCGCTATTTTCGAGGTATGACCGTTTTTGGCTTCTGCTGTTTGCCCCTGAATTTGCTTCAAGGCTTCATTCAACACTTTTTTCAATATTTCTTCATCAAGCGGCTGTCTGTTAGGCACGTTATTCTCCTGCTGACCGCTGCTTTGTGAAGCCTGCTGCTGCGCTTGCTTTTGCAAGTCCGACAGCATTTGCTCAACATAATCCCACAGCTCGCACATCATCAGATTGATACCGTCGCAGCGTTCCATGTGCGACAGCCTGAAAATATGCTGCCGCGCGATACGGTAAATCGCCTGAACACGGGGCTTGTACTCCGCTTCATGCTTACCGTAATAAACCGCGTTCGCCTTGAGCAGCGTGAGCAGACAGTTGATGACGATGATAAAATCGGGATAATTCTCATTCTTTTGCTCATTGATTGAGATCGCATCCTCCGCTATCATCTGATTGCCGAGGTTGATTCCCTGCGCGTACAATCCGCCGAGCATTTGCCGCTGGAGCGCGTTGACATAGATGTCCTCCATCACATTGTCGATCTGATGACAAAGCCTGCAAAGCATCGGTCGGTACTCCTCCTTTGCCAATGCGTCCGCAAATTGTTTCGCGCTTGCGTGCTTCGGCTCAAAGGGATAAAACTGTCCGTTTCTGAGAGACGTCATATACCGGTCATTATCCTCAAAATCCGTCCAAAAGATATGCCCTAACTCGTGAGCGATCAGTCCGACAATAAAGATGTGGAAGAGCACAGGTTTGTTCCGCAGCCGCTTTGCCAAGAACGTTCCGAGATTGACATATATCTGCGTGCCGTCGGTAAAGGCAACGTCGTCTTTTTCTTCATCAAAAAACGTGTGCAAAACCACGTTTCCCTTATACCCGACTCTTCGACAGGCTGTTTGAACCAAGCCTTGTAAATCAGCCTTGTACTGCGGCGAAAGGAATACATCCTCAAAGGACATCTTCTTGATTTCCGCCTGCTTCAAGGCTTCAAGCGTCGTGATTTTCCTCATAACTGCCTCCCTACGCCGCGAGCATCGTGTCGATGACGTCCTTGATGACCTCGTCCATTTCTTCCTTATGTGTGCTTGCCGAGGGAACGATCGTCTCCATCGCCGCCTCGCGCAGCGTGGAATCCGCGTCAAAGGCAAGGCTTGCCTGATACTGCATCGCCCAGCCCGCAAACTCTCTTACGCCGCACACACCGTTGAAGCCGTGCTCGTCGATGTAATCGCGAAGCGTCACAACCACCGAAGCCATTTGCTGTAATACAGCCTCGTCGTCAAAGCCGGTGATATTCCTGACGCGGCGTATCATCTCCGCCTGATTTGGAAAATCAATATAATACTTCGTCGTCAGCCGGCTCAGCGTGGACGCCTGCAGCTCGCCCGTCTGGTTTTCGTCGGTATTACAGGCGAAAACCACCACGGTATTAGGATGACGATGAATCACTTTACCCGTCGGCAGTGTCAGTTCCTGATAGCCGTCCATCAGCTGATTGATCAGGATCGCAACGGCGGAATCCCGCACGTTGGTGAACTCCTCCAGCGTCACCAGCCAGCCGTTTTCGATTGCCTGCGCAAACTTGGATTCTACAAACGTATAGGAAATGCCCGAAGAATGACCGCTTTCCTTTTCCATCAGCAAGGCATTTTCTGTTTCCGCCTTAGCTTTCAGATCGGAATACGCCTCAACGCAATCAGAAATTGCGGCGTCGGGCTTTTCCTTCCCTGTAATATCCGCGTAAACCACATCGGGCGCCATCTCCGCGCAGTCGAGCAAATCCGTAATGTTTTGGTACTTGGAAAGCACATCGTCAAAAAGATTGACGCTTGCGCTTTGGCAAATATCATCTACCTGCGGCGTAAACGCTCCCGTTGCGAAGGATTCATCGGAATTGGCGGACAGCGAAACGTGAGTTGCTTTCAGTCCCAAGCCCGACGCCATCGCCTTTGCAAACTCCGATTTACCGGAGCCGGGAGGTCCGATCAGCAGAATGTTCTTCGGCGCGACGCCCTTTTCCGCCTTTGCGTTTTGATGGTGATACCAAACATTATGAACCGCCTTTAACAGCAGCGGCGTTACGATATAGGTATCGGGCATTTGATGAACAGAAGCCTTTTCCAATTCACTCATATTCGGATTTAACGTGTACTTGCATTTCAGCTCCGAGGGTGCGACCTCCGGCATCACCTTTTTCTTCGGCTTTTCATCGGTCAGACCCTTCGTGAAGAATTTGCCGACCAGCACATCCTCCGGCTTATACACGCCCTTCTCTATCACGTTCGGAACCGTGGGAAATACGCCTGCTCCCGGAACGTTTACCTCGATCTCCATCGGCGCGCCGATCCGGTTGGCGGTATAATAGATACTGTCGCAAAACAGAAAGCCCTGCTTCTGCGCTTCCTTGGGAAGCTCCGCTATGACTCCCTCCACCAGCTCCTTATACGCCTTGGAAACGGTTTCGTTATGATCAAACA
Source organism: Ruminococcus sp. (assembly GCA_045116595.1). GTDB lineage: Bacteria > Bacillota > Clostridia > Oscillospirales > Acutalibacteraceae > Ruminococcoides. The sequence continues at coordinate 4,358 of JBGULZ010000011.1, forward strand.
CGTCCCTGATTTCGGAGGAATTGTTGGCGAGATACGGCATCAGCGCAAGCCAAAGCACTGTACCGTTGCGACCCTCCTTGTAATCGAGCACATAGGGCTTGAAGGTTTCGCCGCCGTCCTCCGTTGTTCCGGCAAACAAAAACTGCCGTTTCTTAACGTCAAAGCAAGCGACATGAAGCATACTTTCCGTCTGGCGGTATTCAGCGACATACAAATCGTTTCCGTCGCCGCCGAGGTGTCCCAGAGCGCCGCCGTAGCCGATCTGCTCGGCGTAGATTTCCTGAGAATTGTAGGATTTGTAGTCATAAACCCTGCGTCCGTCGCAGCAATACAGTGCGTATGCCTTTAACGCCGGTCGGTACAAGGTCGCCGGCTTGCCCGTATCGTTGTGTACGGAGGTGTTGTGGGTCGAAGTCTGCTTGGGAAATCCGGGAAGCAACCCGAATTTGTATCCCGCTGCTCCAAATAAAATAGAATCATTTGCTCTTTTTCCTGCCTTTGGCATATTATTCAATCTCTCCTTTACTCATCGGGGTACTCATCCCAGCGGAGTACCAGTTTTTCATTACCGTGATCCATAATAATGTCGCTGCTGACGACACGGCGAATGATTTCCTCCATTCCCGCGATTGGTTGCAGCACATAATCAGAGTCTGCGATTTTACCTGTTTCCTTATCAATTCTGACAATCTCCAAGCCGTTGGCGGACGCTTCAATACAAGCCGTCTGTATCACAGGCTCATACTCTCTTTGCCATTTTGCCGCGTTTTGAAGATACACAGGCGAAACACGCCAGCCGTCTTTCTCGGAATACAGATGCGGAATACCCGAAGCCGAAACACAGGGAATATCTCCGTGGCATTTCAGACAGGCAAGGATTCCGTTCTCGTCTAAGGAAAAGTCGAGAAATTCTCCGCCGCTCATCTCCGAGACGCGGGTTCTCAGTCTGCCGATACGCTTTCTCCTAATCCAATTCATCTTTCTCCTCCAAAATTGAAAGAGGTGAAGAAACCCTCACCTCTTATCAATTGCTATTTATTCGGTTTTAAAACGGTAAATCATCATCGCCCAGCGGCGGCGCTTCATAATCTGTCGCATAGCCCGGTCCCTGCTGCGCAGGCGGAAGATTCGTCTGCTGACGGTTTCCGTGCTGCGGAGGCTGGCTTTGCTGCTGATTGGACTGACTATCGCGGCGTTCGCCCGTAAAATGCGCTTTGTCCGCCACGATCTCAACCACACTGCGGTTATTGCCGTCCTTTGTCTGATAGGTTCGGCTCTGCAGCTGTCCCTCAACCAGAATCAGCGAGCCCTTGCCGAAGTAGCGGCAAATAAACTCCGCTGTACCTCTCCAAGCGACAACATCAAAGAAATCCGCCTGGCGGTTTCCGTCCTTATCCGTGTAATTGCGCTCGACTGCGATGCGAAAGCTCGTGACGCTCACGCCTGCCGGTGTGGTTTTTAATTCGGGATCAGATACCAGTCTGCCCATTTCTCCTACATGATTAAACATATTTCTTCTCCTTTTCTTTTAAGCTATTTCCATCTGCTTCAGGGATTTGAGAACCTCAAGCAAATAATGATTTGTGTTCTTCTGCGTTAAGTAAAGCGTACCGTACCGTTTGAAGTGCCTGCGAA
>JBGULZ010000012.1:0-2612 GCA_045116595.1 Ruminococcus sp.
TAGTTCGTCCAGTTTGAAAGAGTTGCTCTAACAAGTCTTGTATTAGAAGAACTTTGGATATGCATAAACAGGGAGCCGGATATTCCCTTGAGAATATCGCCGTAAAAATGAACAACGTCGCCTGGTTCAAGCTCAATGTAGCCGACGGCAAACTTGTTAGGAACACCTGGGATATTAACGTTGTCCTCAGTATTATCTGAAATCCAGCGATAATCCTGTTTGTATCCGGTGCCATTATAAAGAGCAGTTCCTCCGATAGTATCTTTTGCTTGCGTGATTTGATTAACGTATATACCAATCGCAGTTATTGAAATTGCTTCTGTTACCTTTGGAATACTGATAATTCCGTTTGAGTAACAATCTGCGGTGATGTCTGATCCGCCCATTGTGACAGTGACACTCGCTTCGCTTAGCGAATAGCCTCTATCTGCGCTTAGGACTGCAGTATAGGGTTGATACATCCCAGTCGACTGATCTGGATTATCAATGGTAACATGCGTAAGTGTTTTTGAAACAGCCACAGTGCCGTACGGATTTGTAACAGCCGACGGCGTTCCGTCGATCATCGCCGAACGAAAGGCGTTTATCTTGCTCACGGGTATCCCGAGAGTGATCGCCCAAGCTATTACTTTATCGTTTATATTATTTCCCGGATAAGATGCGAACGCGTTTATCAGTCCTGTCCATTCGCTTTCGTTCCTGCGCCTCGCCTGAGCGTCGGATGATACTCCCGAGTAAAAGCTCGTGAGCTCATAGTCCTTGTCGATGTCGCTCTGAGCAACGCCGAGGATAGCTTCTATCCACATAGCGAGCGTGCCTGTTCTGTCGGCTCCGCCCGCGCAGTGGAAGTAAAGGGGAATATTGTTGATCGCGCTGTCCAGTACTTTGTCAAGGATCGACTTGCATTTTGTTTCGTCCGAGATCGCGTACCACGCGCCGTCTATTTGCGTGTAATCTACATCCTTGCCAATCAGCGAATGATCGCGGGTAATTTCATTTGAATACCGCAGATCAAGCTCGCATTGGATACCGAGCAGATTATGCAGCACATTGAGGTCGTAAGCGTTCAATGTCTGAGTTTGACCGTCCTCGTAGCCGATAAACAATCTGCTGCCCCTGAACAGCTTATTGTATTTTACTTTTCCGCCGTCGCAAGCCCAGCCGCCGAGATCGCGGACGTTTTTTGTGTCGTTGAGATAGATCATCCTCAGATCTCCAGTGAGCTTTAACACACCGTATTTAACTATTGTGCCGTCTGATTTCATCACGGTATACGGTGCTTTAACGCCGGGTGCTGAGTTATATACCGTTTCAAAGCCGGTTGTTACCGCTTTGCTTAGGCACCGCTCACCGTTTTGGAACGTGAGCGTTCCATCCTCGGGTATCGAGATATAGAGCCCCTGCGGTCTGTGGTGATTCGTGTCGTTTACATATGAGGCAATATAACTGACGGTGTAATCGGACGGGTCGTATGTGACGTTTTGGATATACGTCTTAACAGTCGTATTGATCTGATTATACTCATAGTTTGTTTGGGATGAGCCGGTTTCTATGCTTCTGATCTCTGCCGGCATATTGCCGAGCGGTATCAGAGAGGACCCGCCCGTTTTTGCTCTGATCGCGTTGCCTATCGCTGTGAGCTTATCAGTAAGAGCCATTTTCAATACCTCCTATAGCTTCATCGACGTAATACTCGACATAATCCTCTAAATCGCCTTTGACGTAGTTCACAAAATCCCTAACCGCGCCGACGGTGGGATAATTTGTGTCGCTGTCGCCGGTTTGTGATTGGTTGGAGATAGAATCACGCTTGTGGATAACGCTTTCTTTTCCGCTGACGTCCACCATAGCGGCGATCTCCTGCTTGTCTTCTTCGGTCAGCACATACCGTTCGCCCTCGATTATCTCACGCGCTTCCTCCAAAAGCTCGGGTACAGTGCCGCGGGACTCATCGGTGACCTCGGCTTCATCAAGCACAGACGGATTGACCCTTATCCAAAGCGGATAGGGCAGAGTAAGTACCTTTGTGCGCGCGCTGTTGAATACCGAGACCTCAATGTTGATATCCATTTTGTTGCGAAAATGAAGGTCGTCGACCGGAATTATTATTTTTCCGTTTTCATCTATCGCGCAATTGATGTTGTCGTTTATCAAATGCTTGGTCCTGCGTTCAACTATCGAGGCATTCGCGCTGCAGCCTTCGCCCAACTCAAGCTCGCTGTCGCCCTGACAGAGCGTAAGCTCTATTATGCGGGTGTTGACGTCGTTGACATGGGTGACCAATATCCGCTTGGGCGGAAATGAGCGGTCAATGTCATAAATCAGTTTAATGTTTTTAACTTCCATATTTTCCTCCTTGGTTTGAAATAACGGAGAGGGATACCCCTCCATTAATAGTTCCAAATCAGGAAAAATTGCCCACTTTTGTGCAATTTAAAAATAAAAAAGCTTCAAACAACAAAATTTAAGATAAAATAAAGCAAGATATTGCTTGTCTGATGTCCTATCAAATTGACAATCTCTTTGATTAAGGATATAATTGAAAAAAGATCAACACAATACATTTCGGATAAAGGTAATGAAAAAATGAGTGATACGGATAAGATGCAAAC
>JBGULZ010000013.1:0-2311 GCA_045116595.1 Ruminococcus sp.
TGCTTTATGTCGCTGATGTCAACGACGATAATAACGTAGATGTCCTCGACGCGGCGGAAATCCAAAAATACGCGGCGGGAATAATCACAGAGTTCAAAAAGAAATAAGCGAAATAAGCAATAAAAACGGGGCGTGCAGTGTGCACGCCCCTAATTTTGTGAGAAGTTATATTTACTTAAAAACCGCCGTAAATGTAGTTCCGTCCTGTTCGTTGCTTTCGGCGGTGAGCTTGCCGTTCATACCTTGAACTATCTTTTGCGCTATCGAGAGCCCGAGCCCGTAGCCCTTTGTAGTCCTCGATTTTTCGGCTCTGTAGAATCTGTCAAAGATATGCTCCAAATCATCCGGAGCGATCACGGTGCCGTGGTTGTTGACGGAGAATTCGGTAGAATCTCCGCTCTTTTTCAGAGTGATCGTCACCGTGCTGTTTTCGGATGAATATTTGACCGCGTTGTCAATTAAAATATGCGTGAGCTGATTTAGCTGAGTCGCGTTGCCGCGCAGTGTTATCCCGCTCTCGATCTGACTGTCTATCATAACGTTCTTTTCAAAGGCGACCGGCTCAAAGTTGAGCGAAGCGCCCTCGACTATCTCGCTGAAATCGACCTCGGACATCTCAATGTTAGTTTCTCCCGCGTCGGATTTCGCGAGGAAGAGCATCTGATCTATCAGCTTCTTCATATGTTGCGCTTCTTCCTCAGTGCTTTCAAGCCACTGCTTTTCATCCTTTACGGTGGAATTTCCGTGCGACATCATAATGTTGTTGTTCGCCAAAATGACCGTCAGCGGTGTTTTAAGCTCGTGCGAAGCGTCCGCGACAAATTGTTTTTGCTGCTCCCAGGCGGTCTTGACCGGTTTGACTGCGAATCCCGACAGTACAAGGCTTATCAAAAAGATAACGCCCATACTGCCGATGAACAGGGCAAAGGTCAGCAGCAGAGTATTCCGAAGCGATGAATAAATACCGCTGTTGTCCGCAAATGAAATGCTGCAGCCGTTCTGATTGTCGCGCTTAACATACATCAGATCGTATCCGCTGATTTGCCCGGACAGCTTTTGCTCTTTAAGAACAGCTTCAACGCATTTTTTTAGGTCGCTTTCGTCCATAGAAAGGTCGCTTTCCTTAGTGCTTGTGATATTTCCGTCGCTGTCGACCTGTACCACGATGTATGAGCTTATCTGCACGGGTCTGTCGAGCTCACGGTCGCCGTGCATCTCATTATTCTGTTCGGGATTGCCGATCTTGAACTCTTCCTTTTTATCAAACGGCATATCGCCAAAGTCTTGGCTTTCTGCAACGCGGCTTAGTCCGCGCTCGAGCTCGTGCTCCGCGTTTGAATAGCTGTTGACGCAAACGATTGCGAAAATCAACAGAATAACTATACCCACAAGCAGCATATTCACAAGAATAATGCGCCGTCTCAGTTTTTTGATCATCCCTTATTCTCCAATCTGTAGCCCATCTTTTTGACCGCTTTTATTTCTGTAGAAGAATTAATAAATTTCAGCTTGCGTCTTAAAAAAGAGATATAAGCCTCAACATTGTTCGATCCCGCGTCCGAGTCATAACCCCAGACCTTTGTGATGATATCGTCCTTGGAGATTATTATATCACGGTTGGCTATCAAAAGCTTTAAGATTTCGGCTTCCTTAAAATTGAGGTGGACCGACTTCGCGCCCTTTGTCAATGTGCTTGTCGAGGCGTTAAAGTTAAAGTCACCGAAGTCCTCCTCGTCAAGGATGACCTCGCCTCTGCGGCGGGTGAGCGCCTTGATGCGCGCCAAAAGCTCCTCGGGAGCAAACGGCTTTGTCATATAATCGTCCGCGCCGCGGTCAAGCCCCGTGACCTTGTCGGCTATAGTGTCCTTGGCGGTCAGCATAAGGATAGGGGTCTCGATCTTGTTTTTTCTGAGCTCCTGCGCAACTTCAAAACCATCGCGGTAGGGGAGCATAACGTCGAGGATTATTAGGTCATAGATCCCGCTCAGGGCGTAATCAAGCCCCTCATCGCCGTCATACACGACCTCCGCCATATATTTTTGCTCCGTCAGAATTTGCTTTAATGCTGACGCGAGCCTTTTTTCATCTTCAACAATAAGTATATTCATAACAACACCCTTTTCTGTTTTCTGAATTTATACTAATATATATATCTTAAAAAATCCCTAAAAAAGTTTTTAAAAACTTTTAAAAATTTTTAAGCCTTTTTTAAGTTTGAATATCTATAATGACCTCAACATAAAGAAAAGCAAAAACAAAACAAAAAAGTTTTTGAAAAAAATCAATTCTTTTAAGCCTTTTTTAAGCTTGA
>JBGULZ010000014.1:0-2501 GCA_045116595.1 Ruminococcus sp.
GCGTATTGTCTGCCGACCTGTGTTGTCATAAAGGTGTGAGTGATCTTATTTTCGGTAAAATATTTATTGATCTCGACAAGGTCAAGACGGATGCTCTCGTCGATAATATGCAGCTGTCCGCCTACGAGCAGCACGGGGTACATATCGAGCATATGGCAGTCGAAGCCGTAGCTCGCGTACGCCGAAGCGCGGCTTGTTTCGTCCATTTTATAGGTATTGATGTACCAGTTGCAGAAGCAGCACAGGTTATGGTGCTCAAGCATAACGCCCTTGGGCACGCCGGTCGAACCCGAGGTGTAAAGCATAATGAAAAGATCGCCGGGATCGGGGTTTTCACTTATCTTTTCCGCGTCGGGAAGGCCGGGGATCTCGTCGGTATAGAGGACGGGGCCGCTGTAGCTCGGGATCTTGTCCATAAGCTCTCTGTCGGCGATCAGATACTTTGCGTCGGCGTCCTTGATCATAAATTCAAGGCGTTCGCTCGGGTAGCTCGGGTCGAGCGGCTGATAGCCCGCGCCCGATTTGTGGATACCGAGAGCTGCGATGGGCATATACTCGCAGCGCGGGATCAAAACGGACACCGCGTTGTTCTTGCCCACGCCCTTGCTTTTCAGGAAGGCGGCGATATTCTCGGTTATTCTGTCGACCTCTTTGTATGTATAGCTTTTGTCGAGGTAAACCACCGCTGTGTTGTCGGGCGTTTTTTCTGCCTGACGGCGGAACATCGTCACGATATCGGTGATCTCGTAGTCAAATTCAAAGTGATTTTCTTTATCGAGCTTTTCAAGCTGGGCGTCGGTCAGCATATCGATCTCGCTGAGCTTTTCTTTGCCGAGCATTTCGGACAGAACTTTGTCAAAGCTCTCAAGCAGTCCGCGGATGATCTCGTCGTCATAGAGATTTTGCTGATAAAGGGTGTAAACGGTAAAGCTGCCGCCCCTTCTTCTGACGGTCAGCTCAAAAGCAGCCTTTGTGTCCTTCATCGGCATCAATACGATCTCGGATTCACAGCCGCAAAAGTCCATCGGCGGGATTATGTCGCCCTGGTACGCAAACAGAACGCTCGCGTCAAGCTTCATATCCTCACGAAAATCAGAGAAGGCATAAAGATCATTCTCGCGGTTATGCGTAATGTGCTCGTCGAGCTTTTGCAGGAACTTATCGACAGGCTCATCGTCGGAAAAATCGGCATAAACGGGATATGTCTTGATAAACGCGCCGACAGAGTCGCTCATCCGCTCATCTCTGCCGTGACGGTAGGTTGAGAACAACGCTTCCTCACTGCCCGAGTACTGTGACAGCAAATAGGCAAAAGCGCCGTTGAATACCGTACTGCGCCTTACTCCGCAGCGCTCGGCAAACGCTTTGAGCTGTTCGGAATCAACGCCGGTCAGCGGATATATGATCTCCTTTGCGACCGGCTCGCGGTCATTTTTATCGGTAAAAAGAGCGGAGTTGACGTCAGCGCCGCCAAAGGTTTTTTCAAAGTATTCCTTTGCTTTGTCGTATTCTTCGGATTTGCGTAGCTCGGCTTCCTCGAGCGCGTAATCGTTAGCGGTGAACTCCTCCGGTTCGATTTCCTCGCCGGAATACGCGCGGCTGATCTGCTCCGCGAGGATACCGCACGATGTGCCGTCAAAGACGATATGATGGATATCAAAAAACAGCGTGTTGCCCGATGAGGATTTGATGATATAAAAGCGAAAAAGGATGTCGTTTTGCAGATCAAAGGGCTTGACAAGTGAATAGAAATCAAAATCGTCCGCTTCGACGATCTCTATATCCACATCACATTCGCGCAGATACTTATACGTTTCGCCGTTTTTATCCGTGGCAAAGGCGGATTTCAGGCAGGGATGGGCGTTGACAGCGGTTTTGATCGCGCCGCAAAGGCGGTCGATATCGACCTCGCTGCCGAGCTCGATTTTCAGCGGTAGGTTGTACGCGGTATTCTCTTTGGATATCTGCTCCAAATACATACCGTACTCGGTTTTAGATAACGGGTACCGTTTCATCCTTTTTCATCCTCTCTTATTCAATATTCAGCGCTTTGTTAAAGCCTGTAAGGTTTATGATACTCTGAACATTTTTGCTCAAATTTTTGAGTACAAGACCGTCCTTTTTCTTCATTTCACGGTGGGCGACAACAACGACCCTCAGCCCCGCAGAGGAGATATAATCCACATTGGACATATCGAATATCATCTTATCGCAGCTGTCGGCATTATCGGCAAACGCCTGCTCAAGCTGCGGCGCGGTAAGCGTGTCGATCCTGCCCTCTATGAACAGGGTGCAAACTCCGTTTTCAAGTGTCTTATTTATCGTCATTATAAACGCTCCTTTATTTGCATATTTATACAGATACTATTCTACCATATCTTTGCGAATTTAGTCAATACTAAACAACTATTTTTCAACAGAAAAGCGATTTGTTGTAGAACATTTTAGCTTTTTGCAAAAAACGCCCGTACCGGAGCAATTACCGGCACGGGCGTTAAAGG
>JBGULZ010000015.1:0-9983 GCA_045116595.1 Ruminococcus sp.
GCGGGCAACGTTCATACCGGCGTCAATCATCTTGAGCATAGTCTCTTTTTCGTAGCAGGCAGGACCTATTGTGCAAACTATTTTGGTTTTCCTCATATTATGATCTCCCTTCGGATTATATTAAAATAACACAGTTTCATTTTAACACAACCTATACTAATATGCAATAATAATATGTAGTTTTTTGTTTAAAACATCATTAAAAAACGCCGCCGGTGAATCAACACCGGCAGCGCCTTGCTTTATATTTTTCTATTTTAGTTTACGCGGCATACGGATAGCAAATGTATCTTCCCTTTTCGTTGATCTCATTGCTTGCGTAGTATGACTGACCCGCCTCGTCAAAAACATAGATTTTTTCCGACTGGACCGTTCCGTTTGTGAAAATCACATACTCGGTTTGCTCGGGGATCTCAAAGCTGAATACATTTGTTCCGTAAGCGGACTGTCCAAGCGATGTCATCTCGGCTCCCGGCCATTCAACGGGATAAAAATCTGTTCCGTAATAGTAGCAATACATCGTTCCTCCCCAATTCTGCGAATCGGTGAAGGTGATGATTTTTGTTTGAGAATTGTCAGTCGCCGGCTGAGTCGGATCGGTTGGATTTTGAGGCTGAGTGGGATCCACGGTGGCGTGAGGCATCGTGGGCTTACTGAAATCGTCGATCATTTCTGCCGCGAATTTCTGGATAAGCGTAGCGTCGCTTACCGAAACGATATTGTCAAAGCTGACGTCGCCGAGCTCGAATTCAGCCGCGGTAAAGTCCTTGAGCTGAGCCGCGTAATACTGCACCTGAGTAGCGTCGTTTACTGTGACCTGACCGTCTCGGGTGATGTCGCCGAGCCTATAATACTTATTGTTAGCGACCATAAGCTCGTTTGATATCCAAGCCGCGCGGCTTGTCATCCAGTCGGTAGCGTAGTTGAACATACCCTCAAAGTTATTGCCGTAGCGGGTCGCGGTATTCGACACGCTGTATGTCCTTTTGTCGTAGTCAAAGCTCGCCTTGTTGAGCGAGGAGTGGTCGCAGATCCAGCCGCCTGTGTTCAACAGCCAGCCGCTTGTGTAGTTCATCTCTGCGGATTTGTTGATACTATCAAAATACTGCGTCTTTGTATATATCTCGTCAGCCTCGAGCGGATTGTTGTATTTTTCCGCGAAGTGATTGATAGCGGGTACAAAATCGTTGAACCAGATATCGGGCACAGCCGCGACTATCTCATTGTTGACGGAGAGCTGGTTGATTATGTTGTTTGATGATGATTGCTCCGAGGCGTTCTTGCCCTTGAACTTGCACCACCAGCCGGTGTATTCCTCGTAATCGGTAACACCCATATTGCGCAGGTCACGCGCTACGCCGGTAGCGTTGCCGAGCGAGTTGTCGTAGTCCCATACGGGCGAGCCGTAGAACTTATAAACGCCGTTTTCGTCCTGCTTGTATGTAAAGAATGTGCTGGAAACGCCGGAATCCCAGTTCTTGCCCAGCTCGTTAATAAGATAGAGCTTTGCGAGAGAATCAATGTCTCCGTAGTTTGAAACCTTGCCTCTCTTGCTCTTTGCGGTGCGCGCGAAGGTGTCGTATTTTGACTTTGCGTAATCCAAAACAGCCTGGTAGTTGGGATCGTCGGAGTCAAGCTCGGGAGCCTTCAAGGTGACCTTTGTGCCATTGGAGGCTACAAAGTAATAATCCTCTCCCGCTACCGCGCTGGCGTCTACCTCCATAACAAACGGGAAGTCGCTCTTTAAGGTTCCGTCCTCGTTGAGGTATTCCTCGCCGGTGATGTCGTCGAGCACCGCGCCGGTGTCGACCTTTTCGCACATCTGGTATGAGCCCCAGTAATAGCCGTTTGAGTAGAAATCAACATAGCGTGAATCGGACGCGTAGGGCAGTCCTACTGCGTCGGAAAGGTCGTACAGGATGCGGTTCCTTGAGAGTGAATCGTCCTGGTAGTTAGCAAGCATAGAGAACTTTTTGATCTTCTCCATACCTGCGATCGAGACCTTCTTATCATATGTGATGTTGTAAGCCTTTTTGGGCTTGTCCCAAGTGGTGTTGCCTCTGCCCTTGATCTTTTTGATCACGGTGTTGTCGATCTTGCCGTTGGCGTCAACGATAGCTCCGGTAGCCTTTGCCGAAAGGCTCTTGTCGGCGTTAAGGTAGGTCATAAGATCGGTCCCGTTGCCGTCGGCGTTGGAATTGTTGATATAGATAGCAGCCTCCGCGCTCGACTTCAGGAACTTGAGCGAATAGGTGCTTTGGTCAACTCTGACATTGTAGTTTTGGTTAGCGTTGTACGCAACGGTCTTTGTCTCGCCTGACGGGATGGCAACGCCGTTGACGGTCATTTCCGCGTCGTAGCCGTTGTAGATATCGACCTTGTCGTCGGAAGCCGAGGTCGGAAGGAAAAAGTATTTTTGATTTCCGTTTACAACGTTGAAATCCTCGTCGTGCTCGCTCTGCCACGCTACCCAAGCGTCAGCGTCAGCAGAATTGACCACCGCGTGCGCGTAAAGCGCGGGTTCAGTGGTGAACGCTGTCGGTTTTCCCTGCTCGGTATCCTCCGCCGATACGGAAAAAACTGAGAAAGCCGACAGCACCAAAATAGTTGCAAGAAGTAAAGATATTGTCTTTTTCATAGACAAAACCCCCTTTTTATATTATTTTGTGCAAAAATTATTGTTTATTTTTATTCTATCACGCAGCTTTCACATAATCAAGCATATTTGCTCAATTTATTGATTTTTTTAAAAATATCCTTTATTTTTTCCGATATCTTTGTTATAATATAAACTGCATTGGAAACGCGGCTTTTTCGCGTAAATATTTTAAGGATGTGACTATATGACAAAAAACAAAAAATACTCTTTCAAATCTGTGCTTGCGCTGACCTTGGCTGCGCTTATCGCGATGACTGCATTTCTGACCGGCTGCGGCAGCAGTGAGGAATCATCATCTGACGAAACGGAAACCAGCATCGTCACCGAGACGCAGGTCGTTACAAGAGTAGTAAACGGCGTTTACACCGATGAAAACGGAAATCCGATCAAGGACGAGAACGGTCAGCCGGTGACAGCCCCTCCGGGAACTCCCGATACAAAAACCGAAGCCAAAGAAAAAAGTGAAAACGGCGGCGCTCAGGATTCCGCGGCAAACAACGGCGGCAATAACGGCGGCGCTCAAAATTCCGCGGCAAATGGCGGCGGCAACAACGGCGGCGCTCAGAGCTCGGCGGCAAACGGCGGCAATAACGGCGGCGCTCAGAGCTCAGCGGCAGAAAAGAGCAGCAATAGCGACAGCAAAGGCGGAAACACCGACGGCGGAAACGCGGGCTCGGATACGCTTTCGATCGGCGGCAAGTCTTACAAGGTCGGCGATACCGTTACCTGCACATATACCCTCACCTGCAAAAAGCTTATGGCTAACTTCCAGGCGTATATCGATTACGACGGCAAGTACCTCAAGCCCACAAACGCCTATATGGACGGCCCCGCAAAATCGGGCAGCGTTATCAACTATGAGCTTTACGATAAGCAAAAAATCAAGTTCAACGGAATCAATCTCAACGGTTACAACTACACTAAGGGCGCTAACTTCCTCGTTGTTCAGTATGAGGTTCTCGCGGGCGGCAGCTCATCGCCTAATTTCGTATGGCAGATCTCAACGGATACCAAGGACAATCCGCTTGTTGTAAACGGCAAGCCCACGTCCGATATCTCGCTCAGCGCCGCATTCTCATAATAAAATATTATCATCATTTTTCATAAATTTCTTCTTTTTGAGCCGGCTCCGTCGCATAGAGCCGGCTCATTTTTTAATTTCTATTACGTAACTGTACCTTTAAAAATAATGATAACTGTGCATTTTTTGATATACAGTATTGTGCTATAATGCAACTGTACTTAAAAATATTTGGTTTTGGGTTATATTATAAGTACACAATTAAGGAGGAATAACTATGCAAAGTGTAAAAGCGATCAAAACCACTTCCGCGGCTACTAAAACCATCGCGCTCAGCGCTATGTTCGCGGCTTTGGTAACGGTTACCACAGCGTTTATCAAGATCCCGACACCCGTGGGCGGATATGTTCATCCGGGTGACTCGATGGTATATTTATCGGCGTCTGTACTGCCCGGACCGTTCGGGATAATCGCGTCCGCGGTCGGCGGAGCTCTGGCAGATTTGATCTCGGGCTATCCGCACTGGGCTATCCCCACGGCTATCATCAAGGCGCTCAATGTTCTGCCGTTCTTTTTGTGCAGATATGCGCTCAAAAACAACCCGCGCTACCGCAGGATAATCAACCTGCCAAACCTGCTGATGATCATTCCGTCAACCATCATCACTGTGGTCGGCTACCTTTTTGCAAACGCTTTCTTTAAGGGCTTTGCCGTGGCGCTGACCTCCTTGGTGCCGAACCTTATCCAGGCGATCGTCGCCGCGGTTCTGTTCATTGCGCTCGGCTTATCGCTCGACGCAGTGCAGTTCAAACAAAAGCTGTTTCCGCAATAAAAAATGATTTTGCCGTCCTTAACGGGGCGGCAATATTTTTTAGTTGATGTTTTTTTATTTTTGTGTTATAATCAATAATGGTATTTTATGCGAGTAAACAACAGAAAAAAGGTGTATATATGAACAGAAAAAAAACCGTTGTAAAAGTCGGCACATCAAGCCTTACTTATGAAAACGGAAAAATCAATTACCGCCAGATCGAAGCGCTGTGCAAGGTGCTCTGCGATCTGCACAACAGCGGCGAGGATCTGCTTCTTGTATCCTCGGGCGCGCTTGGAGTCGGTATGGGCAAAATGGGGCTTTCGCGCCGCCCGAACGACATCAAAAAAAAGCAGGCGCTCGCTGCTTTGGGTCAGTGCGAGCTGATGTTTATGTACGATAAACTCTTCGGCGAGTACAATCACAACGTGGCTCAGATACTTTTGACCTATGACGCGGTAGAAACCGAGAACAAGCGCGATAATATCTACAACACTATCGACGAGCTTCTCAATATGGACATCATCCCCGTCATCAACGAGAACGACACCGTAGCGGTCGACGAGCTCGAGGGCAACAACTTCGGCGATAACGATATGCTCTCCGCGATCGTTTCACGGATAGTTGAGGCGGACAGGCTTATCATCCTGACCGACATTGACGGTCTTTATGAGGAAAATCCGCGCGATAACCCCAACGCCAAAAAAATAGACGTCGTTGAGTATATCGACAAAAACATTATGGATATGGCTGCGGGCTCGGGCTCAAACAGAGGCACCGGCGGTATGGCGACAAAGCTTCAGGCTGCCGCTTACGCCACCAAAAGAGGTATTGAGGTGCACATTATAAACGGCTCAAAGCCCGAAAAGCTATATGACATATTCGACGGCAAAACACCGGGAACCGTATTTAAAGCACAGTATTGATAGATCAAAATCTTAACTATAAAGGAGAAAACTATGACTACTCTTGAAATTATGGGCGCTAACGCCAAAAAGGCGGCGCGCTTCCTTATGACAGCGGGCTCAAAAAAGAACGACGCGCTTTACGCCATCGCAAAGGCGCTCAGGGACAACACCGATAAAATCGTCGCGGCTAACGCGGTTGACATAGCAAACGGCGAGCAGGCGGGTCTGACCGTATCGCTGCTCGACAGATTAAGACTCGACGAGAGCCGTATCGAGGGTATGGCTCAGGGCGTTGAGCAGGTAGCGGCATTCGCCGACCCCGTCGGCAGGATCCTTGACGGACGCACGATCGCCAACGGGCTCAAGATTCAAAAGGTCACTGTACCGCTCGGAGTTATCGGCATCATCTATGAGGCTCGTCCCAACGTCACCTCAGACGCCGCGGCGCTCTGTCTCAAAGCCGGAAGCGCGGTCATCCTGCGCGGCGGCAAGGAAGCCATCAACTCTAATACGGCAATCACCGAGATTATGCGCGAGGCTATCAAGTCCGCAGGTCTGCCCGAGGACTGCGTAGCGCTCGTCACCGACACCAGCCGCCAGAGCGCGACCGAGCTTATGCAGCTCTCAGACTACCTCGACGTGCTCATTCCGCGCGGCGGAAAAGGGCTCATCAAGAGCGTCGTAAACAACTCAAAGGTTCCCGTTATCGAGACGGGCTCGGGCAACTGCCACGTTTATGTTGACGCGAGCGCCGATCCCGAAATGGCGGCTCAGATAGTATTTAACGCAAAGACCTCCCGTCCGTCCGTGTGCAACGCGATCGAAACCGTTATCATCCACAAGGACTGCGCCGAGGAGATCCTTCCCAAGATAAAGGCGGAGCTCGACAAGAAGAACGTTGAGATCCGCGGATGCGAAAAGACTCAGGCTATCCTCGGTTCCGACATCGTTCCCGCTACCGAGGAGGACTACGCCACCGAATTCCTCGACTATATTATCGCGATCAAGGTCGTTGACAGCCTTGACGACGCTATAGACCACATCGCGAAGTTCAGCTCAGGTCACAGCGAGTGCATCGTTACAAGCGACTACGCAAGCTCTGAGAAGTTTACCGCCTGCGTAGATTCCGCCGCGGTTTATGTGAACGCTTCAACAAGATTTACCGACGGCGGCGAGTTCGGCTTGGGCGCGGAGATCGGTATCTCTACCCAGAAGCTCCACGCCAGAGGTCCGATGGGACTCAACGAGCTGACCAGCAACAAGTTCATCATCCTCGGCAACGGACAAATCAGATAAGAAGATAAGCGAGAGCGAGCAGCATCGAGGGATCGTTGTTCGTATCGCTGAGCAATAAGATCAAAGCGAGTATTATGCTCTTTTCCTTGTCCTTGAACAGGGCTTCTATCAGCCCTGTTTCAGGCGGCGAAGCTTTGAGCTTTATTTCTTCTTTAGAATTATTATCCGGCACTTCCGGGATCTCCGGCTCGGGCTTTTTCGGTTCGGGCGGAGCTTCACGCTTTTCGTTTTGAGGGCGCGGGCGGCTCATTCTCTGAGCTCTTTGGAACGCCTCTTCTTCAAATCCGGGCATAAACACTCCCCCTATAAATCAAATATTCCGCTGTCTTTTATCAGCGGGATAATTCTGACAAGCTTCATCAGGCGCTGAGCGCGATCGAGCTTTTGCTGCTTTTCCTCGCTCAAAAACGGTCTTAGCGCGTTCAACAGCCGGCTGACGTCATCGTCCTGCGCAAAACCGCTCATCATCGGCGCGAATTTTGCAAGCGCGCCCATCATATCGCCGCTGTTTGTATCCGGCGGCTTTGGGGCTTGGTTGACCGGAGCGCTTCCCGACAAACCCAACTGCGCGCCGAGGCTCTGCACCTGCTTTAGCGCCTCGGGATCGTTTAGGATCTGATTTATTTTTTCCTGGATATCAGACATTTATTTTTCACCCAAGAGCTTCATTATCGCCTTTGCCTGCGGAGAATTAAGCACCTGCTTTGTTTTTTCGGGGTCGGACAAAACCTCGTTGAACTGTCGCGCCTCTTCGCTGCCGGCATTTTTCAGCAGACCTTGGACATCGCCCTTTTGAGCGGCGGTCGTCACCTCGGATGTGCTGAGTCCGAGTTTTTTTGAAAGCTCGATTAGTAATTTATTTTTATTATCAGACATAAAACCACCTCACGATATACTATGCAGATATCAGCCTTTTAGAACGGAGAATTTTATGCGTATTCTTGTTGTTTCTGACTCTCACGGAGATTATTACAATCTAAAAAAGGCAATTGCCTCTCAGCCGACCGCCGAGGTCATCGTTCACTGCGGCGACGGAGCGAAAGAGGTCGAAGAGCTTAAAACCGATTTTGCGGACAAGCGGATAATCGCCGTGCGCGGCAACTGCGACTGGTCGAGCACCTTGCCGCCCGTAGAGACTGTTGAAATCGGCGGTAAGAAATTGTTTATCACACACGGTCATCTGTTTCAGGCAAAATTCACCATATATGATTTGGTCTGCGCCGCGCGCGAGCAAAAGGCGGATATCCTGCTGTACGGCCACACCCACTGCGCTATGAACGAGTACGACGACGGGCTGTACATTATGAACCCCGGCTCGTGCCACGGCTACGGCGCGACCTACGGATACATCGACATCACCGACAAGGGCGATATCGTAACCAATATCGTAACCATCAAGTAATATGGAGCTAAAAGATCTATTTTCCGACGGCAAAACCGCCGGCACGATAAACAACTTAACAGAGTCGGGCAGACTGCCGCACGCCGTCATTCTTGAGGGCGGAGGCGAAATCGCGCTGAAATTGGCTACTTACCTTTCGGCATTCGCGGTATGCTCGGGCGACAAAAAGCCCTGCGGCAAATGCAAAAACTGCCAAAACGCGTTTAACAAGACCCATGCGGATATCAGCTACGTTTACCCCGAGGGCTCACGCAAGAGCAAAACGCTCTCGATCGACCGAATCCGCGAGCTCAGCAAGGACGCTTATATTTTGCCGAACGACTCGGACTCAAAGGTTTATATCTTTGAAAACGCCGACAGCGTGTTTTCCGAGGTCGTGCAAAACGCATTTTTAAAGCTGCTTGAAGAACCGCCCGCGGGCGTGTACTTTATTCTGCTTTGCCAAAGCGCAAAGGGGCTGCTGCCCACGATAATTTCGCGATGTTCGCTGATAAACTTAGGCGGCGAAGCGGAGATATCGAGCGAAGCAAAAGCCGCCGCGGAGAATATCGTCGACGGTATTCTCTCGCTTAAAGAATACGACCTGCTGCTCGCGCTCAAGGCGCTCGGCGACAAGTCGCTGTCCGATGATATACTTAAAAGCGTAAAGCTGATACTTTTTGACGCTGTAACGCTGCTCTCCGGAGCAAAACCTAAATTCAACGCTGAATACGCAAAAAAACTCTCGGCACAGTTCACGCGCAAAAAACTGCTCGATATGATAGAACTGACCGAAAGCTCAAAATATAAAATCAAACAAAACATCAATATAAATCTCCTCACTACTCAGATGTGCGGAGAATACAGGAGGATCTCATGGCAGAGGTAATCGGAGTAAGATTTAAAGAGGTCGGCAAGGTTTATTACTTTGACCCCATCGGAAACAAGCTCAGCGCGGGCGACAAGGTTATTGTAGAGACCGCGCGCGGACTTGAGTGCGGCGAGGTCGCGACCCCCAACAAAAAGATAGACGAAAAGGAGCTCAACCACCCCTTAAAGCCGCTTATCCGCATAGCTACGGAAGCAGACCTCAATAAGGTCGCTGAAAACAAGCTAAAGGAAAAGGAAGCCTTTAAGATCTGTGAGCAGAAAATCGAGAACCACAAGCTCGAGATGAAGCTTGTCAACGTTGAGTACACCTTTGACAACAGCAAGATAATCTTTTACTTTACCGCCGACGGCAGAGTCGACTTCCGCGCGCTGGTAAAGGATCTGGCTTCTGTTTTCAGAACCAGGATCGAGCTGCGCCAAATCGGCGTCAGGGACGAGGCGAAGATGCTCGGCGGCTTGGGTATCTGCGGAAGGCCGTTCTGCTGCTGCGGATTTATGGGCGAGTTCCAGCCGGTTTCGATCAAAATGGCAAAGGAACAGGGCTTATCGCTCTCCCCGACCAAGATCTCAGGAACCTGCGGCAGGCTTATGTGCTGCCTCAAATACGAGCAGGACGCTTACACAGACCTTATCAGGCGCACGCCGAAGGTAGGCGCTATCGTTAAAACCCCCGACGGCAGGGGCTTGGTCGTTGAGAACAACCTCATTGCCCGCACGGTCAAGGTAAAGCTCGACAACACCCCCGAGGACGTCGCTCCAAAGACCTTCCCCGTAAAGCAGTGCCGCACCATCAAGGACGGCTACATCAAGGTAGATAAAAAAGAAATGGAAAAGCTCTCGGGCTTAGAGTAACAACGAGACCACACACTTTTTGACAAATTTCCATTTGGAATTTTCACAAAACACTTGCATTTAAAAATAAATATGCTACAATAAAATTGAAATAATTAAAGGAGGTTACGACCTATGGCTTATGTAATTAACGATGAGTGCATCATGTGCGGCGCTTGCGCTGA
>JBGULZ010000016.1:0-4968 GCA_045116595.1 Ruminococcus sp.
CATTTCGTCAGCCGCCTGAGCCGCCGCAAGACGGATGTCCTCCTCTTGACGGTGTGTGCTCGATACCGCGCAGCCGCGGTATACGTGGCTCCTAACAACAATATCGACCTTTTCGCGGTAGGTTTCTATGCTGCCGGAGAACATCTCCTTGACCGTGAGGGTATTTGCTCCCTTGCGCCTGAGATACGCCGCTGCCTCAAAAGTGCGCACACCTGTTTTGAGCACAAAGTTTTTGGTGTCGAGCATAATGCCCGAGAGCAGCGCGTCTGCCTGGATATAGCCGAGCGACTGGTCGTCAAAGTAGCTGATTATCTCGACGCACATCTCGCTTGCCGATGAAGCGGACGGTTCGTGACAGAACACGAGCGCGTTGTCGATAGAGTTGACCGCTCTGCGGTGATGGTCGATTATTACTATCTTTTTGAACTTTTCATAAAGCTCCTGACTTTCGAGCGAGGTCTTGATGTGCGTATCGACAATGATCAAAAGCGATCTTGAGGTTACGCCCTTTATCGCTTCTTCCGGAGTGATGAATATCTCGTTTTCAAGCTTTTCGCGGGTATAGTCGATAAGCTCCTTTGCCATTGAGGTCTCTTCACGCACAACGACCTTGCTGTACTTTTTGAAGCCATTCTCCATTATGCACTGCAGACCTACTCCCGCGCCGATGCAGTCGAGGTCGGAGAAGCGGTGTCCCATTATGTAGACCTTGTCCGCGTCCGCGACCGAACGGCTGATAGCGTTGGCGATGACCCTCATACGCACCTTGCTTACCTTTTCGGTAGCGGCAGCGGTACCGCCGAAGAACTCGTAGCTGTTATCCTTGATGATAGCTACCTGGTCTCCGCCTCTGCCCAGCGACATCTCGAGCGCCTTGCGTGCCGCGATCTCGCTGTCGTGCAGATTTTTGCAGCCGCGCGCGAGTCCTACGGATATAGTCGCGGTATAGCGCGCCGTGCCGATCGAGCGGATATCCTTGAGTATCGGGAAGCGCTGTGTTATCATTTTGTCTACATCAGCGTCGCGGAATATTATCATATAGCGGTTATTGCTGATTTTTTTATACATCGCGTTGTAGTCCATCGCCCAGCCCTGAAGGTTCGCCTCTACCGAAATAGCTACAGTGGAGTAGAATTCCTCAGAGCTTGTGAGGAAATCGTCCGCGTTATCAAAGGTGATAAGCGCGACGCAGGGCATTGACGCGTTGTATTCGCGAAGTATCGACTTATAGTAGGTGTTTTCTATAAAATGACAGATAATACACTCGCCAGCCCAAAGAGCGTAGACAGTGAATTCCTTGCCGTCTATGGCGATATCCGCGCCGTCGGAATCGACTATATCCAAAATGTCTTTTCCGCCGAGATACGCGTTGATACTGTCGCCCTCGGGGCTGCGGCTTCCGAGCACCTTTCTGAATCGCGAATTGCACCAGAAAATATCGCCCTTTGAGCCGACAGCTACTACCGGATATTTATATTTATCAAGATAATCGGAATCAAAACCGCTGATGTGGTTTGCCGTGGACTTTACCATGGATTGGATATACCTGCGAAAGCCGATCGTTATAATAATAACAAGAGCAGCTGACGCAATTGAAATAATGAGCTCAATATAACAAAGCGTCCGGCTGTATTTCATTGAAAGCAACGACATCATCAGCATCGCTGCCGAAAACACCAGAAACCATGGAGCCATCGTCCAAAATCGTCTTTTCATTTCAACCTCATAAAAGCTGACCGTATGATATTATACCTCCTGGAGTATCGGGAGGATCATGGGGGTTCTGCGCGTCTTTTGCGCGATCAGCTTAGAAATCTCATCTTTGATCCTATTTTTGATTATACCCCACTCGTGGATATTCTTCTCGGCACAATCCTCGAGAATATCGAGAGCGAGTTTTTTGACCTCGTCGATCAGTCCCTCGTTTTCGCGAACATATACAAATCCGCGCGAGACGATGTCGGGTCCACTGATTACGTGACCGTCGTAAACGTCGAGTGAGGCAACTATGATTATCAGTCCGTCCTGACCGAGGTGTTTTCTGTCTCTTAATACGATACTGCCGACGTCACCGACTCCGAGTCCGTCAACAAACACCTTGCCGGCGGGTACAGGAGCGGCTTCTTTCATATAATTCTCGTTTATCTCGACAGTCGTTCCTACGTCCGGAATAAAGATATTGCTTTTGTCCATTCCGAGGAACTCGGCAAGCTCCGCGTGCCTTCTGAGGTGCTTTTGCTCGCCGTGGACGGGGATGAAGTATTTTGGTTTTACGAGCCTGTGGATGATTTTAAGCTCTTCCTGACAGGCGTGTCCGGAAACGTGGACGTCGTACATACCCTCGTAAATGACCTTGCAGCCGCGCTTTAAAAGCTCGTCAACAACATTGCCGACGGTCTTTTCGTTGCCGGGGATCGGGTTTGCCGAGATGATGATAAAGTCTCCCTCGCCTACCATTACCTTGCGGTGGTCGGAATACGCCATCCTTGACAGCGCGCTCATAGGCTCGCCTTGGCTGCCCGTAGTTACAAGCACTATCTGCTCGGGCGGGTATTTGTCGAGCATATCTATATCGATCAGTATATTTTGCGGAAGGCTCAGATAGCCGAGCTTTTGAGCAACGTCCATATAATTGACCATACTTCTGCCCGAGAACGCGACCTTGCGGCCGTATTTTTCGGCGCAGTTGATTATCTGCTGGACGCGGTTAACGTTTGACGCGAATGTCGCGATGATTATTCTGTATTTTTCGGCTCTCTTGAACAAATTGTCAAGGCTTTCGGAAACGAGCATTTCGGTAGGCGTGTAACCCGCGCGCGTCGCGTTAGTGCTCTCGGCAAGAAGCGCGAGAACACCGTTGTCGCCTACTCTGGCAAAGCTTGAAAGGTCGATCATCTCGCCCATGATAGGCGTGCAGTCGATCTTGAAGTCGCCGGTGTGAACGATCGTTCCCGCGGGGGTGTCGATCGCAAACGCTACAGAATCCGGGATCGAGTGATTTACGCGGATGAATTTGATGCTCATACAGCCGAGCTTAATTGTACTGCCCGCCTTGACCTCGTTGAGCTGAGTTTTGTTGAACAGGCTGTGCTCTCTGAGCTTGTTGCCTACAAGTCCGAGCGTGAGCGGGGTTCCGTAAATAGGAACGTTCACTCTCGACAGTAAAAACGGCAGTCCGCCGATGTGGTCCTCGTGTCCGTGGGTAAGGACGATACCCCTTACCTTCTCAAAATTTTGCTCAATATAAGTAAAATCGGGAATAACAAGATCTACGCCGAGCATATCGCCGTCCGGGAACGCCATTCCGCAGTCGATTATAACGATGTCGTTTTCGCACTCGATAAGGGTGATGTTTTTACCGATCTCGTTAAGCCCGCCCAAGAACGAGATTTTTACCGACGGCTTTTTCACCTGCTTGGGCTGGTTGCCCCTGCCCTTTTTCTTGGTGATCTTGTCGTAGCTCTGTCTTGTGTTGTTCGATTTTGACTTTGAGTTTTTTGAGTACCGATTTTGTTTGAGTTTAAAATTTTTGTTTTTGCCGGTTGAACTCACAAAAATAACCTCCGTGTTTCTATAGATTTTTTCCGTTCATTTTATATCAAGGGTATATTACCCCAAGCATACATATTCATTTTATTTTACATTAAAACAAGCTTTTTTGTCAATAAGAAAAAAGAATTATAATGATTTATATGTAAATATTTTTTCAAAAATTTGGATTTGCTATTGTTATTATTGCGTTTTTATGGCAAAATATATATGACAGATAATTATTTAAGGAGAATCAAATTGAAGCGAGTAGAGATTTTTACCGACGGTGCGTGCAGCGGAAACCCGGGTCCCGGGGGCTGGGGCACGATTTTGAGATATAACGGAGTTGAAAAGGAGCTTTCGGGCGGTGAGCGGGTCACGACCAACAACCGTATGGAGCTGACCGCGGTGATAAAAGGGCTCAAGGCTCTAAAGGAGCCGTGCGAGGTAGCGCTGTACAGCGATTCGCAGTACGTTTGCAACGCGCTTAAGCTTGGCTGGGCAAAAAAATGGCAGGCTAACGGCTGGATGCGCAACAAAAAAGAGCCCGCGCTGAATCCCGAGCTCTGGGAGGAGCTTCTTAAGCTATGCGATATACATACGGTCGAGATAAACTGGGTCAAAGGTCACGCCGGACATCCCGAGAATGAACGCTGTGACAGGCTCGCTGTCGCCCAGGCGAAGAAGTACGCCGAATAGTTGAATATTTAAAAATACCAAACGCCGCAGGGATTCTGCGGCGTTTTAGTATAGGCGGACTATTTATGATGAAAAATGTTATTTTTTCTCTGTCAGGAGCTTGTTGAGCTCATCCATAAATGTGTTGATATCCTTGAACTGGCGGTAAACCGAAGCAAAGCGGACGTAGCTTACCTCGTCGACCTTTTTGATCTCTTCCATAGCGAGCTCGCCGATCTGCATAGTGGTGATCTCGCGGTCGAGGCTGCTCTGGATCCTGGCTTCGATATTATTGACCATTTCTTCGATCTGAGTCAATGAAACGGGACGCTTTTCGCAGGCTCTTAAAATTCCCGCGGTCAGCTTGTTGCGGTCAAAGACCTCGCGTGATTTGTCGCGCTTTACAACGATGATCGGCACGGTCTCGATTACCTCGTGAGTGGTAAAGCGTTTTCCGCAGTTAAGACATTCTCTGCGGCGACGGATCCTCTCTCCGTCATCGGCGGAACGGGAATCTATTACCTTGCTTTCCTCAAAGCTGCAATACGGACATTTCATATAATTCACCCCATATATTCTTATAAATATATTTCCATAAAGTAATTATAACACATTAAGGAAAGAAAAAACAACAACATTTTATTTACAATACTGTTACGATATCGTTAATATAAAATGCCATTCCGCTGATTTCGGAATGGCATTTACAGATTAGCTTAGAAGTTGCGGTAACGCTTTACCTTGCGGTTGCGCTTTAGG
>JBGULZ010000017.1:0-1724 GCA_045116595.1 Ruminococcus sp.
CTCTACACCGTCAATCATAATTTTCCCTGTTTCGTGATACATAGTTTCACTGACTTTCCTGTTTAGTTGAGAAACTTTTTCGTTTCAATTTGTGAGATAATTTTACCATATGATCAGTACGATGACAAGAACGGGAATTGACATTTCATCTCTCAAAAATCAATTCATCTCTCAAATTATTTTCGGAAAATGAGAGATGAAACTTTACAGATCAAAGTCATCGGTTATGCCTTGCAGGTTTTTCAGCTCGCGCTTTACGTAATACTTTTCTGTCACCGTTGACGTTGTATGCCCGAGCAGGTCGGCGACCTGCTTGACCGATAATGTCCGCAGGTTGCCGTTCTCGTCTTTTACTCCGTTGATCAATCTTGTCGCGAATGTGTGCCGAAGCGAATGGAGCCCTTTGTGCGGAACACCCGCGTCATTGAGCAGAGCGTACCACCTCGATTGCAACACGCTCGGACGCGTATATCCTCCGTCCTCGTCCGCGATCAACGGACTGTCCTCTCCAAAGTATCTTTCCATTCGCAAAACCTTGATCATTTCTATCGCGGTTTTGTTCAAGGGTACCGTTCGTTTGGAAGCGGAAGTTTTCAGGTTACCGATGATCATTTCTTTTCCGTTGACAGCTAAATTTCTGTCGCGTTTTGATACCTCTTTTACAGCCCGGTTGATGTGCATTACGCGATTAGCCAAATCAATATCGTTGTTGCGCAGTCCGAGCACTTCGCATTTTCGCAGTCCCGTATTCAGCATTAATATGAAAGCGGATGCTTGTTTATGATAAGGCACTTTGCGTTTGATCCTCTCGATCTCTTCCTCTGTCAGGACAGTAATGCTGTCGCTCGGAGGAACATCGTCTTTGCCCTGAGCCGCTAAGAAGTTCGCTTTTTTTATCATTCGAACTCTCGCCATCGGGTTGTTCGGGATCCACTCCTCCCGGTACAGATAGCGGAAGAATTGATTGAGGATAATATAGACGCGCTTCACGCTTGAGTGGGCATATCCTTCATACATCATCTTTGCCAACAAGCCGTTCAAATCGTCTGCGGTGATTTCGGCTATGATCTTGTCTCCGAGGACGGGATAGATATACAGCCTCGCGGCATTTTCGCGGGAATCATAGGTCGACCTTTCTACCGACGGGAAGCAAAATATCTCCAGCCATTTTCGCATCACTTTTTCAAGCGCTTGATGTGTAAAATCAGCTTCGGCGATCTCTTTTTTAAATACGAAAATATAGTCCGATATCTTTTTGAGGATCGCCTTTTTGGTAACGCCCGAAAATCCCTTCCGGCACACCTTGCCGGTTACATCAAGATACCGGACCGCTCCTCCCCAATATCCGTCGTTGCGCTTGTAGACCGTTCCTTTGTTCAGCAGCTTTTTCAGCGCCATAATAACACCTTCTGTCAAGCTGAACAGTATACTCCTAACCTTAGGAAATATCCAGACTTTTTCAGAAGTTTTTCGCAAAACAAAATCCTTATCTTTGATTACAGCGTCGCAGATATTGACACGGTAACAGCTGCAACTTTGTTAAATGGCAACTCGGAATTCAATATAATTTTTTTGCTTGACAAACCCGTTGCTTGTTGTAGAATAGAATCATAACAAATAAGTGTTTTTTGCTTAGAAATGAAGTATACAAAATGAAACGAATACCGAAAACCATCAGCCTGTTTCTGACCTTTATGAAAATAGGGCTGTTCACCTTTGGCGGC
>JBGULZ010000018.1:0-2102 GCA_045116595.1 Ruminococcus sp.
TTAACCAGCTTAATTGTTTTATCTCAGTTGCGCAGACGCTCAATTTTTCGGAGGCTGCCCGCAGGAATTATGTCTCGCAGTCGACCGTCAGCCGCTATATCGGTGAGCTCGAAAAGGAGTTCGGCGTCCAGCTCTTTACGCGCTCTCACCGAGATGTGATCATCACCAACGAGGGCAAGATACTTCTGCCTTACGCCATTGATATCGTAAACACGCTCAGCAAGGCAAAGACCGTCATAAAGCAGATGCGCGACGGCTCTACCGGCAAGCTCACCATCGGCTGCGACGTCACCTCAATGAGCTTTCCGTCAAAGTGCCTTGCGGATTTCTCGGCAAAATACCCGGGGATAGGGGTGGAGCTAAAGCCGCTTGACGCCGCCGACAGAAGTCAGGCGATAACCGGCGGAGAATACGATTTTTGCTTTATGCCGCGCGATATGGTGCCCGAGAGCTCGGGGATAGAGACCCTGATAACCCACACCGAGCCGCTTGTTTTTGTCTGCTCAAAAAAGGATTATAAAAGCAAAAAGTCAAAGCTCGGTTTTTCGGAGCTATCTGACACGCGTCTGCTTTTGCTGTCGGAATCATCCGCGCCGATACTCTTTATGGAGATAATGGACTTGCTCAGGACGTTTCATATCTCGCTCGATTCGCAGAGCTCGTTTGACGATCTTTCGTCGCTATATTTGGCTGTTTCGGCGGGGATGGGCGTGACTATCCTGCCAAAGTCGCTGGCGGATTTTGCCTCTCCCGATCAGACCGTCTGCTGTCCGATAGAGGACGCCGACACCGGTATGGCGTATGTTATGGCGTGGGCAAAGGCTATATCAAACCCTGTTGCGGAACACTTTATAGAAACGGTGCGCAATTACGCAAAAGGCGATGATAACGGTTACGGCTTGTAAAGCTATGAGTTGCGAACTTTTT
Organism: Ruminococcus sp.; assembly: GCA_045116595.1. GTDB lineage: Bacteria > Bacillota > Clostridia > Oscillospirales > Acutalibacteraceae > Ruminococcoides. The sequence continues at coordinate 928 of JBGULZ010000018.1, forward strand.
TAGCATTAACTACAAAACCAATGTCTATTTCGCGGACTTTTTGCCGAAATTTCCAAAAAAGCAGTTGAAAACGAACAATATATGTGATATAATCATATCAATTCATTATACATAATGGATCATTTATTTATTGGAGGAACAAATATGAGTAAGAAAATCATTTCCGTAATCCTTGTTTTGGTTCTGCTCGTTTCCGTGACTATCCCGGCAGTATCCGCGCTTACTTCCAACGCTGACGGGCAGTCCGGCGAAGACAAGGACTACACGATCACAAGGATATCACATCCCGATAACAAACCGCGTGAAACCGACGGTCTTGTTCCCGAGGGAGACCGTGAGACAAGCTATGCTTGGTGTATGGAAGAAAGAGGCGATTACGTCTATATCGGCACAAACAAGAACGTGCTCGGTTCCGCAATCGCAGGTTTTGCGCAAGCGCTTGTAAATCAGGGCATTTCACCCGAGGTGGTTCAGGACTTGGCTGACGTGATAACAAACGGCGAGGCTCCTCAGATCACGACCACCGAGGGCGGCTACATCCTTCGCTGTGACAAAAACACAGGCGAGATCGTTAAGCTTTACACCGCTCCTAACAATGTCGCGTTCCGTATGGCGATCAGACACGGCGACAACATCTACTTCGGCTCCTACGCGTCAGACGGCGTATCCTGTAACGATATCCTGCGCATAGACCCCGACGATAATATCGAAACAGTTTTTCAATCTACAAACGGCACAAGTATGCGCGCTGCCTGCATTATGGACGATCAGCTCTATTTCGGCGGTGTTGACAGCTCTATGGTGCTTGACGAGGGCGATGAGGCGTGCGCTAAGATGGCGATTCTCTGCAAGGACAACAACGACGACAGCGTTTGGAACCGTGTTGCCGACTACAAGGACTTCGGCAAGGTATATACTACAAACCCGGGCGTACAGGGTAATATTTCAAGCCCCATCTGGGACATCTGCTCCTATCAGGGCTATATCTACGCAACTATCCCCAACACATTCGGCTTTGTAATGTTCAAGGGTCATCCCGCCGCGGACGGCGAGACTGCCAATGAATACGGCTGGTACTGGGAAGAGGTCATCGGCTACAACAACGGCGTCAACAACATCGGTCTCTTTGATGATCCCGAGGGCAACAAGGGCATTGACGTAGGTATGCTTTCTAC
>JBGULZ010000019.1:0-2234 GCA_045116595.1 Ruminococcus sp.
GTTGAAAGTGAGAGCACGCTTGACTTTATGACCGCCTTTTTCAATAGCTTCGGAGTATCGGTAGAGATGTCCGAGAACATAATAAGAAAGCTCGCCCATTTTGCGGAGTTTTTTGTGATCGGCGGACTGCTTATGAGCTGCGCGTATTCGTTTGACCGCTTCAAGCCGTACAGATATAGCTTTGCGATTTTGTTCGTAGGATTGTTCACCGCGGTGATCGACGAATTCATCCAGCTGTTTTTTGAAGGAAGATCGGCAGAAATAACCGATGTTCTAATCGATTTTTCCGGAGTGATCGCAGGCGCGCTGTTTATGCTGCTGTTTTATTTTATATACATAAAAATCAGGTATAAAAAGGATAAGGGAAAGTAATGGAAAGTACAGAAGTAAAAAAAGAGAATAAAATGGGCACTATGCCCGTTGTTAAGCTGATAGTCACTATGTCGCTCCCGGCGATATTGTCGATGACGGTGCTCGCAATGTACAACGTTGTAGACAGCATCTTTGTCGGCAACTACAGCCAAAACGGACTTGCGGCGTTGTCGATAGTCTATCCTATGCAGCTGCTGCTTATCTCAGTATCGGTAGGAACCGCGGTGGGCGTAAACTCGCTTGTCTCCCGAAAGCTCGGCGAAAAGGAATTTGCGGAGGCAAACAGCGCCGCTACCCACGGACTTATCACCTGTCTGTTTTCGTATGTTCTGTTTTTGCTGCTCGGGATTTTCGCGGTCGAGCCGTTTATGAACTTATTTACAAAAGACCCCGAGATAATGCAGTTCGGCATAGATTACCTGCGTATAGTGCTCATCCTTTCGATTTTTTCCATCATTCAGGTGATGATCGAAAAAACCTTGCAGGCAACGGGAAATATGATATACCCTATGCTGTTCCAGATGCTCGGCGCGGTAGTCAATATTATCTTTGACCCGCTGCTGATTTTCGGTATCGGTCCGTTCCCCGAGATGGGCATCAGCGGCGCGGCGATAGCTACGGTTTTCGGCCAGTTTTGCGGAATGTTGTTCGCTGTGATCGTGCTGTTCACCAAAACACATCAGATCAAGATCACGTTCAGGGGATTTAAGATCAAAGCGAATATGTTCAGGCAGATCTACGCCGTGGGCTTCCCGTCCGTTATTATGCAGTCGATTAGCGCTGTAATGATGCTCGGGCTCAACACGATATTTACTATGAACGATTCGGCGGTCTCCGTCACGGTTTTGGGCGTGTACTTCAAGCTCCAGAGCTTTGTATTTATGCCCTGCTTCGGCCTTAATCAAGGCGTGCTTCCGGTGCTCGGCTACAACTACGGCGCCCGCAACAAAAAGAGGGTCTATTCAACGCTTAAATGCGGTATAATCATCGCCGTCTGCATAATGGCGGTAGGCGTTACGCTGATGTGGCTGATCCCCGACAAGCTTATCGCGATGTTCGGCGGCGACCAAAGCCTTATGGAAGCGGGTGTACCGGCATTCAGGATAATCAGTCTTTGCTTTATACCCGCGGCGGTCAGCATTATTCTGATAACGCTGTTCCAGGCGACGGGCAAGGGCTTCAGAGGTCTGTTTATCTCGTTCGCGCGTCAGCTTGTTGTGCTGCTTCCGGTGGCATATCTGCTCTCGGTAACGCTCGGCGTTGGCTATGTATGGTACGCGTTCCCGATCGCGGAGGCAGTCGCGCTGGTTATAGCGCTGTTATTCTTCCTGAACCTCGTCAGGGGAGATTTTAAAAAGCTACAATAAAACACGCACCTCGGCGCATATATATGTACCGAGGTGATTTTTTTGGAAGAAAACATTACATACGACGAAAACTGGCAGAGCGTTTCGCGCTCCGAATACCCAAAACTAAGTGTTCCCGAGCCGGAAAAGGACGAACAACCGGACAAGGAACCAAAGAAAAATACGCCAAAGCATTACCTTTTGACCGCTCAGCTGGTGATTTGTATTTTGATAGGTCTCGGCGCGTTTATTCTTAAATCCACCGGCGGAGATACATATAAAGATTTCCGCGATTGGTACTACACCGAGCTTAACAACACGGCAATATTTGATGAAAACAGCGGCTTTGACATCAATATGCTGCTATTTAAAGCGACGCAGGATGAAGCTGAGGATAGCTGATGTTCATATCGAGATCTCGTACACGCTGATATGCGTTGCGGCGGTTTGCGTTATCCTCAACATCCTTGAAGGGCTGCTTTGCTGTGCGTTCGCGGTGATAATTCATGAGTCGGG
>JBGULZ010000020.1:0-3796 GCA_045116595.1 Ruminococcus sp.
TATCGGCGGAGAGACTGCCGAGCACCCCGGTCTTATGCCCGAGGACGAGTACGACGTTGCCGGCTTCTGCGTAGGCATTGCGGACAAGCCCAAGATGATCGACGGCTCAAAGCTCACTCCGGGCGATGTGCTTATCGGACTCCGCTCCTCGGGCGTTCACTCAAACGGTTTTTCTCTCGTCAGAAAAATCTTCGGTATCGACGAAAACACAATAAACAACACCTACCCCGAGCTCGATAAATCGCTCGGCGAGACCCTTTTGACCCCCACAAAGATATATGTAAAGCCCATCCTCGCTCTTATGGACGAGGTAGAGGTAAAGGCTGTTTCTCATATCACAGGCGGCGGTTTTTATGAAAATATCCCGCGTATGCTAAAGGACGGCCTCGCGGCGAAGATCAAAAAGGATGATATCCCAGTTCTGCCCATCTTCAAGCTTATGCAGAGGGTCGGCAACATCAGCGAGCACGATATGTTCAACACCTTCAATATGGGCGTCGGAATGGTCGTCGCCGTATCAAAAGACGAAGCCGGCAAGGCTCTCGAGGTTCTCAAGGCAAACGGCGAGGACGCTGTTGTTCTCGGTGAGTTGGTCGAGGGAACTAAAGGAGTTGTGTTTGAATAATGAAAAACATAGTTGTTCTTGTTTCGGGCGGCGGCACAAACCTGCAGGCGCTCATTGACGCTCAAAGCAGGGGAGAGATCAAAAACGGAAAAATAACCTGCGTTATCTCCTCAAACCCCAACGCTTACGCTCTTGAACGCGCCGAAAACAACGGTATTGAAACCGAGGTCATCAGACGCAGGGATTTTGATACCTTTGAAGAGTACGACTCCTCACTGACAGAGCTTTTGCAGAGCAAAAACGCCGATGTAGTTGTGCTCGCGGGATTTATGACGATTTTGGGCTCAAAGGTAATCAAAGCCTTTGAAAACAGGATAATCAACATCCATCCCGCGCTTATCCCGTCCTTTTGCGGCGAGGGCTATTACGGACTGAGAGTCCACGAGGAAGCGCTCAAAAAGGGCGTAAAAGTTACCGGAGCCACCGCTCATTTTGTAAATGAGATCTGCGACGGCGGGCCTATCATAATCCAAAAGGCGGTTTATACCAAGCCCGGCGACACACCCGAAGTTTTACAGAGAAGAGTTATGGAAGAGGCTGAGTGGAAGATCCTGCCCAAAGCCGTATCGCTTTTCTGTGAGGATAAAATAAAAGTCATAGGAAACATCACTGAAATATCAGAGTAATTTTTTGGAGGATAAAAATGAAAGCTGTATCTTTAACAAAAGAAATTAGTTCAACCAGCTATCCTGGCAGAGGGATCGTGCTCGGCAGAACAGCCGACGGCACAAAGGCGGTAATCGCTTACTTCATTATGGGCAGAAGCGAAAACAGCCGTAACAGGATCTTTGCCGAGACTGAGGACGGAATCAAGACAGAGGCATTCGATCCCTCAAAGCTTGTTGATCCCTCGCTTATCATCTACGCTCCCGTGCGTGTGCTCGGCAACAAAACGATCGTTACAAACGGCGACCAGACCGACACAATCTATGATCTTATGAATCAGCAGCTCACCTTTGAGCAGTCGCTGCGCACCCGTGAGTTCGAGCCCGACGAGCCTAACTACACACCGCGTATCTCCGGTATCGTAAAGTGCTCTAACGGCAAGATGAACTACGCTATGTCTATCTTAAAGAGCGCTGACGGAAATCCCGATTGCTGCGAGCGTTACACATTCTCGTATGATACTCCCCTCGCAGGCAAGGGCAGATTCATCCACACCTATATGGGCGACGGCAACCCGCTCCCGAGCTTTGAAGGCGAGCCCACTCTCGTAGAGATCGAAAACGACAGTCTTGACGAGTTTGCCGACAAGATCTGGAACGCGCTCGACAGCGACAACAAGGTTTCTCTTTTTGTAAGATACATCGACATCGCCACAGGCAAGTACGAATCAAAGATAATCAATAAAAACAAGTAAGGGGATATTAAAATGAACGAATTAATGCTTAAATACGGCTGTAACCCTAACCAGAAGCCGTCAAAAATCTTTATGCAGGACGGCAAGGATCTTCCCGTAGAAGTTCTCAACGGCAAGCCGGGTTACATCAATTTTCTCGACGCTTTCAATTCCTGGCAGCTCGTCCGCGAGTTAAAGGCGGCAACAGGACTTCCCGCCGCGGCTTCCTTCAAGCACGTAAGCCCCGCAGGCGCGGCTGTTGCGACTGAGCTTTCAGACACATTAAAGAAGATCTATTTTGTAGATGACCTCGAGCTTTCTCCCATAGCTTCCGCTTACGCTATGGCAAGGGGCGCCGACAGAATGTCATCCTACGGCGACTGGGTAGCTCTTTCCGATACCTGTGACGTACAGACCGCAAAGCTCTTGGCTCGTGAGGTTTCCGACGGTATCATCGCTCCCGGCTATACCGACGAGGCACTTGAAGTTCTCAAGACAAAGAGAAAAGGCAACTACAATGTCATCAAGATCGACGAGAACTATGTTCCCGCTCCGCTTGAGCACAAGGATGTTTTCGGCATCACCTTTGAGCAGGGCAGAAACGAGCTCAAAATCGACGAAGCTATGCTTATGCAGAACATCGTTACCGAGAACAAGGAGCTCACAGAGGAGGCAAAGCGCGACCTTCTTATCGCTCTTATCACCCTTAAATATACTCAGTCAAATTCAGTATGCTACGCCAAGGGCGGACAGGCTATCGGCGTAGGCGCAGGTCAGCAGTCAAGGATCCACTGCACAAGGCTCGCGGGCAACAAGGCTGATATCTGGTACCTCAGACAGCATCCCAAGGTAATGAATCTTCCGTTTGTAGACGATATCCGCCGTCCCGACAGAGATAACACCATTGATGTTTATATCTCTGACGATTATGAGGACGTACTTGCTGACGGCGTATGGCAGCAGTTCTTCAAGACAAAGCCCGAACCCCTTACAAGAGAAGAAAAGAAGGAGTGGCTCGCGACTCAGAGCGGCGTATCGCTCGGATCAGACGCGTTCTTCCCGTTCGGCGATAATATCGAGAGAGCAAAGCGCTCAGGCGTTGAGTTCGTAGCTCAGCCCGGTGGCTCTATCCGCGACGACAACGTTATCGACACCTGTAACAAGTACAATATGACAATGTCATTCACTGGCATCAGATTATTCCACCACTGATATTTCGAGGTACAATATGAAAATTTTAATGATTGGATCGGGCGGAAGAGAGCACGCGCTTATAAAAAAGCTTCTTGAAAGCCCCAAATGTACAAAGCTTTACTGCGCGCCCGGTAACGGCGGTATCTCTCGCGACGCCGAGCTTGTAAACATCGGCGTAATGGATAAAGAGAATATGGTAAAGTTCGCCAAGGACAACGCGATCGACCTTGTTTTCGTCGCTCCCGACGATCCGCTTGCCGACGGTATGGTAGACGCTTTTGAAGCCGCCGGTATCAGAGCCTTCGGCCCCAACGCGAACGCCGCTATCATAGAGGCTTCTAAGGTATTCTCAAAGAACCTTATGAAGAAGTACGGTATTCCCACGGCAAAGTATGAGGTTTTTGATGATCCCGACAAGGCTATCGAATATGTTAAGGCCGAAAACACCGTTCCCGTAGTAGTCAAGGCTGACGGTCTCGCGCTCGGTAAGGGCGTAATTATCGCTCAGACTATCGACGACGCGGTCAAGGCTATCAAGTCTATTATGGAGGACAAGCAGTTCGGCGATTCGGGCAATAACATTGTAATCGAGGAATTCCTCACAGGCCCTGAGGTTTCAGTTCTCGCGTTTACAGACG
>JBGULZ010000021.1:0-4846 GCA_045116595.1 Ruminococcus sp.
TCCAGTTCTACAACCTGATCCCCACCCTGACCGTTTATGAAAACGTAGAGCTTGTATCGACCATCTCGCCAAACGCGCTTGACGGAAAGCAGATGATCGCCGAGGTAGGATTCACCGACCATCTGCCCAACTTTCCGTCGGAGCTTTCGGGCGGCGAGCAACAGAGAATATCCATCGCCAGAGCCTTAGCCAAAAATCCGATAATTTTACTTTGCGACGAGCCGACCGGGGCGCTCGATTCCGAAACTGGCGTTATGGTTTTGAAGCTTCTTCTCGGTATGGCGAAGAATTACGGCAAGACCATCGTTATCGTCACGCATAATCAAAGCATAGCAAAAATGGCTGACGTCGTTATCCGCGTGAAAAACGGCAAAATACGCTCGATCAACGAACAGGAAAACCCAATGAGCGCTGACGAGGTGGAATGGTAATGCTGATACGCAAATTATTCCGAACCGCATGGGGCTACAAGGCGCAGTTTATCTCAATGATATTGATGATCACGCTCGGTATGGGAATGTTCCTCGGCTTTAATATGGAATGGAAAACAATCGAAGTCGATACGTTCAAATTCTTTGAAGATACGAATTACGCCGACTACCGTCTTTATTCGGAAAAGGGCTTCACACGGGAGGAATTAGATAAAATATCCGCTATTGACGGCGTTGACGCGGCAACGCGCTATTTGTCCGTCAACCTCGATATCAAAGGAGAAAAAAACAAATCGCTCGCGCTGGATGTCAGCGAGGATAATAACGTATCCACCTTCATCGTTACGGACGGCGCCGAGTACGACGAAAACGGTGACGGCTTCTGGCTTAGCGATAAATTTGCCGCTGCGAATGAATATAAGCTCGGCGATAGCTTAACGCTTGAATTTCAGGGCGTTGAGATCACAGGCAAGATCGCCGGCTTGATCAAATCAGGCGAGCATATGATCTGCGTTGCCGATAAAAACCAGATGATGCCCGATTACAACACCTTCGGCTTTGCCTATATTTCTCCCAAAAAACTTCATTCGGTTTTAGAGGAGAAAATAAAAAGCGATTTTGCCGAAGAATTAAAAAATTCGAATGTTCCCGAAGAATTCATTGACGACAGTCTGACAAAGTTGATTGTTACGGAAGAGATGCTTAACGAAGCGGCTGACAAGGTTTTTGCGCAGGTAAATCTGCTCTCGGATCTACCGAAAGAAAAGTTAGAGGACAAGGTGAAGGACGCGCTCGGCAGAACGATCATGGTAACGCCGAAGGACGACCATATCGTCTATAAGGAATCACAGGGCGAGGCTGAAGAAGGCAAAACAATGGGCTCGGTGCTTCCCGTGCTGTTCCTTGCGATCGCCATACTCACGATGGTAACGACAATGCACCGCATAGCTACCAAGGAGAAAACTCAGATCGGAACGCTGAAAGCGCTCGGCTTCAAAAACCTAAGAATACTTTTTCATTATACATCCTACGGCTTGTTTATCGGCTTGGCGGGCACAGGTCTGGGGATAGCCCTCGGCTACGTCGTCTGCAAGCTTATTATGAGCGAAAACGGTATGATGGGCACCTACTTTGATATGCCCGATTGGAGCGCAGCTATACCTGAGTTTTGCTATCCGGTTCTGATCGGTACTGTGTTGCTGCTCACTCTTATCAGCTTTCTTTCCGTAAGGCAGCAGCTAAAAGGCACTGCCGCTGACGCGTTGCGCCCGTACTCACCGAAAAAGATGAGGAAAATACTCTTTGAGCGTTTCCGCTTTTGGGAAAAGCTTCATTTCGGCACAAAGTGGAATATCCGCGACCTCAGCCGCCACAAAAGCCGTTCGGCAATGACCTTGTTCGGGATCGTCGGCTGTATGGTGCTGATGGTCGGCGGCTTGGGAATGCGCGACACAATGTCCGGCTTTTTAGAGCTGCTCGACAAGGATATTTCAAACTACACCACAAAGGTCAATTTGATTGACGACGCCGATCACAAAAAATCAAAGGCGCTTTGCGAGGAGCTCAACGGCGACTGGGAGAGCCTGAGCGGGATCAGCTTGGACGGCGATACCGTTTCGCTCGATATCGTACACAATCCGGGCGGTCTGCTCAACGTCATTGACGAGGAAAACAACAGGCTCGAGCTGAGCGACGAGGGCGTATATCTCTGCCTGAGACTAAAGGACAAGGCGGATATCGGCGACGAAATAGAGTTTTCACCCTATGGCTCAAAAGACACTTACAAGGCAAAGGTGATCGGTTATAACCGTTCTGTAATGACCGAGAGCGTTACGATGAGCGACAAGCTCGCCGACAAGCTGGGGCTTGATTACAACATTTCCTCGATTTACACCGACCTAAAAACAGACGAGATCAAAAGTAATGATTTGATTTCAGGCAAGCAGGACAAAACACAGCTGATGGAGACCTTCAACAGCTTTGTGCAGATAATGGACAGTATGGTTATCATCCTTGTCGTTGCCGCCGTCATCCTCGGCGTGGTCGTACTGTATAACCTCGGTATTATGAGCTATGTGGAGCGCTCGCGCGAGCTTGCAACGTTAAAGGTGCTCGGGTTCAGGAACCGGACTATCGGAAAGCTCTTGATATCACAAAACATCTGGCTGACCGTTATCGGTGTGATCATCGGTCTGCCCGCGGGCGTGGGCGTACTGCAATGGCTGCTAACCGCTCTCGCAGGGGAATATGAGATGAAGCTGATGTTAGGTGTGCTGACCTACAGCGTTTCTATCCTGCTGACTTTCGGCGTGTCGCTTTTGGTCGGCTTGATGGTAGCGAGGAAAAATAAAAAAATAGATATGGTAGAAGCCCTTAAGGGCACAGAATAGAAAGGAAGATGTTTATATGAAAACAGCAGTTGTATTTTGGAGCGGAACAGGCAACACCAAAGCTATGGCTCAGTCAGTAGCCGACGGTGCAAAATCCGCCGGAGCGGAGGTCGATGTTCTGACCTGCGACAAGTTTAACGCAACGATGATAGATAATTACGATTCCATAGCCTTCGGCTGCCCTTCAATGGGAGCAGAGCAGCTTGAGGAGGATGAATTTGAGCCGATGTTCAGCGCCTGTACGCCGAAGCTCGGCGGTAAGAAAATCGCCCTTTTCGGCTCATACGGCTGGGGCGACGGCGAATGGATGCGAAACTGGCAGGAAGAGTGCGAAAGCGCCGGCGCGGTTTTGACATCACTACCTGTTATTTGTAACGACGCTCCCGACGACGAAGCGATTTCAGCGTGTGAAGCGCTCGGAAAATCGCTGATAAATTAGTTTTTCGTTTTTCCCATTTACATTATCCCTTAAAGAAAAGCGCGATCATCGTTATTGATGGTCGCGTTTTTCACATCCTGAAATCGATCTGTTTCAGCATTGACAGGCTATAATTTATTAGCTAAAATAAAGCTAAAGACTATGTATATATGAGAGAGTAAAATAAAGGAAAAAGTATTATGAAAGTACGATTCAAGCATTACGGCAAAAACGACTATGAAGCGGTCTGCGATTATCTGATCGAGCTGAACCGCGAAAACCAAGACCATATCAACTGGAACTGGGGACGGTTTGAGTGGATGATTGAGCACCCGGAATTTGACAAAAGCCTGATGGGTCACATCGGGCTTTGGATGTACGGCGAAAAGGTCGTCGGCGCGGCGATCTACGATATGTATTTCGGTGAGGCGTTTGTCGGAGCTCTGCCCGCATACAGCGCGCTCTACCCCGAGATCCTCGACTATGCTTATTGTGAGCTTAAGGACGAAAACGGCTTAGGTATCGCCATCTGTGACACTTGCCCCGATGAAATAAACACGGCAAAGTCGGCAGGCTTTGAGATTGCCGAACAAACAGAAACCGTAATGCGGTTTGATCTTAACAAAGAGCTTCCTGCCGTTTTGCCCGACGGCTTACATTTTGCGGAGCTTGACCCCGTAAAAGAACCTTACGCCTTTCAATGGCTTTTGTGGCAGGGCTTCGACCACGGAAGCGACAAGGCGGGAATTGAAAGGGATGGCGATGTTTTTCCCGAAATTCCCGAGTTCCGCAAGCATTTTGACCCCACTCTAAGCATAGCGGCAAAAGCCGTAGACGCAGAATATGTTTCCTACTGCTGCCTATGGTATTCCGGCAAAACCGACTACGCTTATGTTGAGCCGGTCTGCACCGTGCCGTCCTACCGGGGAAAAGGCGTAGCGAAAGCAGTGATTTACGAAGCGCTGAACCGCGCAAGAGCCCTCGGCGCTAAGAAAGCATATGTGCTGTCGGATATGCCCTTTTACGAAACGCTCGGTTTCCGCAAGGACAAGCACTTCACTTTCTTTTGGAAAAGAGGAAATTAATATGGACAGCATAACCGTCAACAATATTACATACAACATTATCAAGTTGCTCGGCAAGGGCAAGGGCGGATATTCCTACCTCGCTCAGCGTGACAGCAAGCAATACGTTGTCAAGCAGATCCATCATGAGCCGTGCGACTACTATACCTTCGGCAACAAGATCGAAGCGGAACAAAACGACTATCGGCGGCTGACGGACGCGAGAATCAGGATCCCGAAAATGCACGATATTGATATAGAAAACGAGCGCATCGTCAAGGAATACATCGACGGCGATACGATTTTTGATATGGTAAAAAACGGCTGTTCCGTTGAAGCGTATTTACCGCAGGTCCGTGAAATGGCAGCACTTGCGAAAAACGCCGGGCTGAATATTGACTACTTCCCGACAAACTTTGTCGTGCAAAACGGGTTGCTTTACTATATCGACTACGAGTGCAACAGCTATACTAATGAATGGAGCTTTGAAAACTGGGGCGTCAAATACTGGTCGAGAACACCTGAATTTCAAAATTATCTAAA
>JBGULZ010000022.1:0-3824 GCA_045116595.1 Ruminococcus sp.
GAAGCACGCATTCCTCGAAATGAATAATTAGAGGTTTGGGATTCACAATTTTCCAGAAGCATCAATCCTTTTTGATACCATTCTAAGGAAAGAAGGAGTTCACCTTTTATTTCGAAAAGCTTTCCGATTTTTTGGCAATAAATAATTTGATTGATATCAAAACTATTATTACTATAGCATTTGGAAAATGATTCACTGTATTTCATCGCTTTATCAAAAGTATCTTTTGCTAAATCGAGATTATCTACGCTAGAATAAAAATCGCCAAGTAAACGTAAGGACTCTAACAAATCCATAGCGCGTTTTTCAACTGGATTAATATTATACATATCTATATAACTTTTCACCAAAATTTCCTGCCACTCAATCGCCTTATGATAATCACGCTTAACACCCTCGCCGTTATTATACATAGAAACGAGCTTTTCTATCGCGAGAATATTGCCTGTTTCAGCAGAACCTGTAATCAGCTCAACCGCTCTTTCATAATCAACCTCTACGTCAATACCGCTGAGGTATGCGAGACCGATAAAGAAGTTATGCTGCGGGTCAGCGTCATTTTCACGTATCGCAAGCGTCTCAAATAGTTTCAAGAGCTTATTTGCTAAAGTAGTCGTATCACCATTGGCAATCAATTCGGGAATATCGGTGTACATTTTGCGGAGCTTATCCCTGTCTGTCTGCTCCATTTCAGCAGGCAGGATTTTTTTATCCATATCCCGTGCCATCGGATATTCCGTGGTCAATATGTAATTGATCTCGTTTACAAGATTCGGGGTAACTGTGAGCGCGAAAAGTTCGCTTTTTTCGAGTGCTTCACGAATAGCATCGTTAAAATTCTCCCCCGGAGTTAAAAACTCATCATACCAAATGGCGATATCGCGACAAATCGGATTGCTGTGGATAAGCTTCATCAGCTCCTGCGCATATTTTCTGTCCTTCTTGCGGTAGCTCAGGAAGATGTACGCGTCAAAGGCAGCTCGAACCTTCTTTGCCAGCTCATCGCCGACGATGACGGATTCCAGATATTTTGTGAGTTTTTCATCATATGGAAGTGCCGTTGGGTCATTATCATACTTATAAAGGTACTGCAAGTCACCAAATTTCTTGTTGAACACGTCATCTAGTCCACCCTCCTGCATTAGCGGCAGGACAGGAATGTGGTTTTTAAACGCGAACGGAACCTCAACATCCATTGCGCGGTTGGTTTTTGTCAGCAGCTTCGTCGTCACCGGCACGACAAACAACTGCATTTCGCGCAGACGCAGCTCGTAGTCTTCTACGTCTTCAGGCTGTGTGCCGGGCTCCAAATAAAAAACCGCACAGTCCTGCCTGTCAAGGATTTCTTTTTGTATCTCCTCAAAATATTTTTCAAAATCATCGGGGTGACAAGTAAAATACACCCTCTGCTTTCCCTGCGGACTTTGCTGCCCCCGTGTTCTAAATTGAAAATCTGTCATATTGCCCTCCTGTCGGTTAAAGTCATATATATAAACGGAAAGAACTAACCATTTTCACAATAATAGATTAATTGTGTTGGCTCGACAAAATCTATCCCTACTATATATTGTATTATAACTTAATGAAATATCAATTAAAAAATAATGGCATACAACCTATGTAAAATGATGTATGCTTTACATGGGAAAGACTTATATGATTGATACCGTTATGCTCAAAGTATTCCTTTGACTGCTTATAAATATCCCCAAATGAACCACATAGAATAATCAGCCTGATTTTTCTCCTTGTTATTGTGAAGACGTTTCTCTCAAACTGCCGTAAAGCGCATCTTTCAGCTTTTGATAATAGTTTTCGGAATGATAGTGGATTTGGTTAACGTTCATAAGATACATCCGATATTCATTTGGCAAGTGAGTGTTATCAAGATTGATGATTACAAATTTCTTATGTAAATCCAAAGCCAAGTTTATTTCCGCATGAACGTCGTATGATTCACAGGATTCTTTTGAAACAAAGAGCAAAAACTGACTGCATCGCAAAATCTTATCGCTGATGATTTTGCGCCAGTTTTCACCTCCTCGGATTCCGTCGTCGTACCAGATGCGATAGGAGTGTTTCTGCAGGTACAGAAGTTCAGTGTAAACCTGTTCTTTGTTTTGATGTGAATAACTGATAAACAAATACTCGCTGTTTCCTTTATACGGGAGTTCAACGTAAGTTTTGTTGTTCAGTTCCTTTTCCAAAAGCCGCCTTCTTTGAATAATTGAGTTGAACTGGAGCTGAAGAGCATCGAGATCAAAAACACTTCCGTCGCCAGTATAGATAACCGTTTCATCAAAAGTCTCTATATTATCCAGATATATTTTCTGCATTTTTCGGTTTGCGACATTTCGCGCAGAAAACTCTTCTTTGCTCATTTTTTCGCTGAGTTGATAATTATGCAAAACCGTTTCGGTATCGCTGAAGATATTAATCAGCGTTATATAGTCGCCATATGCTTTTTTAAGCTGAATAACAAATTCAAGCGAAGAAGTTCCAATCGTCAGCAATGCATCGGTCGTGCCATGTACCGCGTTGAGGATCTGCTCCTTGTTGAAACCTACACACACGCCGTCCAGTCCGTAGCGAAAGTCACACTGCTCGATTTCCTCATATGTGCTGACATAGGTTTTGTCATTGTACCAGCGGGCAAAATGCTCATCCATTGCTGCGTTTTCATACAGTGTTTTATTTAGCTTTGAATTGTTGGTTACGTAGTTGTATTTTTTTATGATATCAAAGCCAAGCTTTTTGAATAGTTCACGGCTCTGATAGCCCATCTCTAATGTTGCTCCGTAAAGAATAAATAACATAATTACCTCTATTCTTGGTTATTTTGAAAAAGCTTTTTCAGCGTTTCTAATGCATCTTCACATTTCCCCTTGTACTGACTGTTTTCGGGGTATTGATGTGATAATCGCTGCCAAATTGATACCGATTCTTCCAGCAAAACTCTATCCTTTATCATACGACCGAGCTCGTTTTTCATGGAGGCAATTACATTGAAATTGTCTTAAGTGTTTGTGGTTTATGCCAGATTCTCAAAAAAATCAATTGATTTGCGATAGACTTAGTTTCTCTCAATTTTCCTAATAGTATCATAATCGTAGATATCTCTCGCTATTTCCTGTTGCTATCATTTAGAATCAGTAGAAAAATAATTACAAATTGCTCCTTTTGCTATTTCAACAAATCTAGCATAATGAGGATCATCCGGGTGTTGATGAGACAACTGTTCCCATATTCTCATTGCCGCTTCCAACAGATCACGTCCGAGTAAATCGAAGTCAGACAAAAAACATCCATAGCGATAACATGACAAGGCAAAAAGATCGAGATTAAATGGACTACTTGCTAATTCTACGAGACGGTTAGTTAATTCTAGGCTTTTTTTAAACCAATTATCGGCTTCTTCTTTAGCTTTCATGTATTCCTTTTTTTTCTTCTCACTTTTTATTCTGTTTTCATCGCTTTTTGGTCCAAACTCCATTTCAAGCCGTTCTATTTCTTCTTCGGTAAGACCAGATATTATTGTTTCATTAGATTTAAATTTTGCCATTCGCGCTTTAGATATAAGCCCAAGATCTATATAGGTGATAGACAGATCTTGACCTGCTGTAATACTATTTGTTGCATCAAATATTTGTTTGAAGATTGGAAGACATTTATGATAATATGAGTTTGCCAATATGAAATCTCCTCTTGAATATGCACAATCGGCTAAAACTCTATAAATAAAAGCTAAACTTCTGCGATTTTCTATTGCATCATTTTCGTTTAGTATTGATTTAAATAAAAAAATACATTTATAATACCATACT
>JBGULZ010000023.1:0-3990 GCA_045116595.1 Ruminococcus sp.
TTTTCTCCTCCTAATCGCTCTAATAGACAGAAAACGAAAGGAGAATCCACATGAAAACAGAAGAATTCAAAAACGCATATCCAAATCCGCCCGAGGAGTTTCACAACGCGGTGCTTTCCTCGCTCTATAAACTCGACAACAAGTCGCCTGTGCGTTACAGAAATAGGCGCACCGTCAGATTTGCTGTCGTGTGCGCGGTCGTTATCGCCTTGGGCAGCTTTACGGCGGTCGCCTCCGCGACAGGTTTCTTCGGCTTGTTCAGTGAGCCTGTAGGTAAATTTGGTTTGCACGTCGGAGTTACCGAGGAAACGACCTCGCCGCTGAAACACGTGAAGATGGTATTTGGCTACATGACGAAGAACTTCTCGGAGCTTCCGCACATGGAGGAGGATGTAAAAAAATTCCAAAATCAAAACGGTGAGAGCTTTTCATTTTCAGTTGTGCCTGCAAAAGACTATGACTTCACGGAGACCTACATTATTGACAGCGAAGAAACGACCGTCAACGGGCACAAGCTGATCCTTACCACACGACAAATGACGGAAAGCGGTGAGCTTGACTACGGCGCAACGATGTATTTTGAGGATTGGGGCTATGTTGTCGGTGGCGGCGCTTACGGCGGAGCGGACAAGGAGGAATTGCTCAAAATCATGAAAAGCCTCAGCTTGGTAGAGAATACAAACTTCGTTCCCAAGACGACCTCAGCCGATATGGTTATGAGTGATTTGGACAAAAAGCGCAGTGAGTATGACCGTATAATCAACTCGGAGGTCAAGATGCACAAGCTCGGCGAAGCCTTCAATTGGGATCGTGAATCCGCCTCAGACGCCTTCACCGTTAAGGTAACATCCATCAAGGAGCAGTCCGACACAAGCAACATTCCTGAGGAGTATTGGAGCTGGATAACCGACTACTCACTGATCCATTCCGATTTCTTTGATGAAAACGGACAACTGATCACACCGTATACGCGGCATGATATCAAAGACAGCGACGGTGTGAATACACAGCGCAATGAATGGGATACCGAGGTTGACCGTCATTTCTATGTTGTTACGGTCGAGATCACGCAGAACTCGGACAAGGAGTTTGATGTTTTCGGAGATTTCTCACCTGTTGTTTTGGTAAAGGACGAAAACGACATTTATCATTACAACGGCACGGAGGATCAGCACGGCATTACACAAAGCGTCCTTTATGGCAATGTTGATACCGTTTTATCAACTCCGGGCGATGAAGTCAATATGCTACATCTCAGCAAGGGTGAAACCCGAACTCTGACATACGGGATCGTAGCGGATGACAATATCCTCGATAACGCTTATCTGAGTTTCTACTCGAGGGGCGAAGATGTCATTGATGACAACGCCGAGACCATCACCATCAGCGATCATAGCGACTGCGTGAAAATCAAGAAATGAGGTGCGGCATGACAAGAGAAACCTTCACCGATCTTGTTCTTGACAGCGAGCCGACGCTTTACCGCGTAGCCATGTCCATGCTCCGCAATGAAAAAGACTGCGAGGACGCCGTGCAAACGGCGATCCTCACAGCCTACGAAAAGCTTGGCACGCTGAAGCACGAGGAATATTTCAAAACGTGGCTGATGCGGATTTTAATAAACGTCTGCAACAAGCAGCTCAAATCAGCCTCAAAAACCACCGAACTGAACGACACTGATCTGTCGAGCGACAACGCGGAGGTTTCAACCGAGATCCGCATAGCGATCGAGAGCCTGCCTGTGAAAATCAGGCAGGTCGTAGTGCTGTATTACATAGAAGATTTTTCTGTTAAGGAAATAAAGTCAATCATAAAAATTCCCGAAGGCACTGTCAAAAGCCGCCTGAGCAAAGGCAGAACCTTGTTAAAGGATTATTTGAGGGATTGACTGCACCCCCTGTTGTTTTCACAGCAGGGGGTGTAATGATATCAGGTCTGTCGCTCACAATCCGCGACAAACGCCCAAGTTTTGGCGGGTATTTTCTCGTCTTTCTCAAACAAACCACACACATAAATCTTTAGTGCTTATGTTTTTTTGAGTGTAGTCGGGTGCTTTCAGTATGGAGAAAAACGTATTAGATGTTTTTTCAAAACCTGATAATAAAATATATTTCATCTTTCAAAATTTCTTTTATTATCTGCAACAAACCATAAAGTATTTCACACTATATATACAAAGAAAAATAACTTGATTCATGCTTGGAGGTATTCTTATGAAACAACACATCGCGTTTATGCTTGCGGCTTTACTGTGCGTAGGATTAACGGGTTGTAATCAGAAAACGAACGACAGAGAAAATATAAAGAATTCGATATCTAATGAACAATTCGGCAACAAAGAAAAGGATTTGAATACTCCAACAGTTGAGATCGTTGATCACCACGGAACTCATATTGGCAGTATATTTCAAAACACCGGAACGACTCTGACCAACAATGGTATATTTTATTCAACCGTATATTCCGAAAACGTGAGCACCGACACTATCTCTACCGAAATAACAGATGGAAATAAAGAGACAGTAACATACCATCTGTACGATCTCCAAACAAACAATGACTATGTTTTGGGAAGTATCCCCGATCAGGATTATGAAGCCGGCTACAGCAGAACAGAGCTGAACGGAAAGCTGTATACGCTTATCACAACGGGAAATGCTTTGGATCAAATTCCCGATCCTTTATTTCTGGCAGAATTTGATTTGATTACACATACGGTAAATCAATTCAGAATATCAAACAACGGATTTCCTTATACCGCAATGACAAGCGTTAACGGAAAGCTGCTGATAATGAATCACGATCAGACAGACAAGCTTGACGATATATTATACTTATTCGAGCCCGATAACAGCGAAACAAAAGAGGTGCTTCGATTTGAGTTAAAAGACGATTCGGGTGATACGATTCGACAGATGTACAGCGACGGCGAGAATGTATATCTGTTAAGGCTCAGGTTCGAAAACAAATCCGTAAAAATGTTTCTCGACACTTACGATAATGATTTTAACAAGCTGTCCGAAAGAGATATTTCTTCTTTTCTTGAGAAAGGTTCAGACAACAGTCTCGTTTCTGATGATATTGAAAATGAAATGAAACAGATGGTCAGCAAATTCATGGTGCTGGATAAGAGATTTGTTTACTATGAAAATTTCAGTATATCAAGATTTTTCGGGAATTTGGAAAACGGAGAAATACTTGAGGAAACAAAAGGCGTGGGCGATCAGTTCCTTGCGGCATCGGGGAGCGGTAATCCGTTTTTCTATTATGCATTTGGCGGAGGAAAAAATGAAAACGCAGTCTTCGAATTGAAAAATAACAGTCTTTCAAAATCGTTTTTCAAGGCTGACGACACGAGGTATTACATCACCGCCGCTTCTATCAACCAAAATGGGAATAGATTGATACAAGTTGATTATATAAATCCGGATGACGGAAATGATACTTTACCGACGAAATTATACTATATCTGAATCACTCAAAACCACGGCAAACGCTTAACACCGCGCGAATGGCTTTTACGGGTACTTTTTCTCGTTTATTCGCAACAAGACGCTCAGAGGGTGATACACGGCTAAACAGGGCGTTTTTGCTCACAGTATCGTTTTCCACTATTATCTCTTTCTATTGGTGGGCTAAACCACAACCTTCAAAAATCTCTCAAAACGGGCTATCGCTCACAAACCGCGGCAAACGCTCAACATTGCGCGAATAGGTTTTGGCTGGTACATTCTCGCCTTTTAGCAGCAAATCGCACACAGGGCGAAATACGGCGAAACAGGGCTTTTATTCTCCGTTGTACCAACCTTTGGCGATATCTTCGAGCTTTATCTTTCCTCTTGTCCGGCGGACGTTGTTGACTGCCTCTCGGCGCATATCCTCCAACTCCTCATCTGTGAAATGATTAGTCTTTGCGATAACGCGCATCAGCATTTCGAGCTGAACAGCATATCGGAACAGTCCTTTGGAGATTGCTTTGGCGTTATCCTC
>JBGULZ010000024.1:0-3848 GCA_045116595.1 Ruminococcus sp.
TTCTTTTTCAAAATGACACTTCCTTTCGTTTTTTTGTGTTCAAAAACAATGTCAAGTATATTATAACCTAACAACAAGATTTTTTCAATAGATTTTAGCATAATAATGCATAGATTTCTATTTATTTTAAATATAAATACGGGCGGACAAGTTGCCCGCCCATAAATTCGGAACAAATCAGCAAGAGCCCTGCTTTGCGACAAAGCTCTGGCAGTCGGTACACGGAGGAACAGTCGGGTCGTTCTCGTGAGTACCGATGTTTATCTTGTCAAGAGAGCAGTAGTTTCTTGACTGATGATGGTTTTTACATTCCTTTACCGTGCAGGCAATGCACTGGTTTGCATAAGTGTTATCCATATTTATCACCTCAAAAATAATCGGTAATACTACCGTGATATTAGTGTTTGCATTAAACGCGGGATTATTATCACATTTTAAAATTTCAAAAATAAAATATAACGAGGTGGTTTTTATGTATATAGTTTCATCAGCGCTTTTGATCATATTCGCAATGCTCGGCGTAGTGGCGTTTGTCCGCGAAATAACGTTCAGGATATTTGCCCGCAAAAATGACAGCTCGGTCATCGTCATCACGCCCGTAAACAAGGATGATGAGCCCGAATATGTGCTCAGAAGCGCGCTTGGGAGACTCCGCTGGGGCGGAAGCTGCAAGGACGTATCGATTTGTCTTAACCTTCCGCTCGACGCGCGCACAAAGCAGATATGCCGCTCGGTTTGCCGCGAATACGGCTTTAAGGGTATGATAACGCGAAATGAAGCGATGAAAATCATTGATACGACTTGTAAAAAATGACCTTTAGCGTTATAATGTAAATAATAGTGATTATAATTCTAATAAGGAAATATTATGAAAGACCAAGCTTTGCTCCGTTTGCAGGGAGCGGTAGAAAATATTGTATACAGAAATGAAGAAAACGGCTACACCGTGCTTGAAATCTCCGACGGCGACGACTACATAACCGCGGTCGGTTCAATGCCGCAGGTCGGCGCGGGCGACAACGTGACGATGATGGGCTTTTTTACGAACCACCGCAGCTACGGCAGGCAGTTTTCGGTAAAAACCTGCGAGGTCGAGCGGCCGTCTCAGGCTGCGGATATCCTGCGCTATCTTTCCTCGGGCGCGGTAAAGGGGATAGGCCCCTCGACCGCCAAAAAGCTCGTTGAGGAGTTCGCGGACGCGACCCTCGACGTTATGGAAAACGACCCCGGGCGAGTCGCAAAGCTCAGGGGCATCACGCTTAAAAAGGCAAGGGAATTTTCCGACCAGCTAAAGGCGAACGCCGGGATCCGCGCGCTGATGCTGTATCTCGGCGAATACGGGATATCAAACACCTCGGCGGTCAAGATATTCAACGTTTTCGGCGGCAGAAGCGTCGATCAGATCAAGCAAAACCCGTACATACTCTGCGAGCCCGATTTCGGCGTCGGCTTTGAGCGCGCCGATTTTATAGCGAAAAAAGAATCCCTTGAGCCCGACAGCGACCTGCGCCTTCGCGCGGGGCTTGTTTATGTGCTAAAGCACAACCACGGCAACGGGCATACCTGCCTGCCGAAGGACAAGCTCATTGTGACAACGGCGCGGTTTTTGAATGTGGGCGAGGATTCGCTCGGGGAATGTCTTGACAAAATGGTATTCGACCGCAGCCTTATCTCGGCTGAGATAGAGGGGCAGACCTTCGTTTTTACTCCGCAGATGTATGATATCGAGCTCAACACCGCCTCGCGGATAAAGCTCCTGCTCGGCTTTCCCGCGGACAAGATAAGCCGGCTTGACGACGCTATCGCCGTCTGCGAATCCGAGCTTGAAATAGAATACGCCGAGCTTCAAAAGCAGGCGATAACCACCGCTCTCACGCAGGGGATAACCGTGCTGACGGGCGGCCCCGGAACGGGTAAAACCACAACGCTCAACGCGATAATCAGGATATTAAACAAGCGCGGTCACAAGGTGCTCCTCGCCGCGCCCACGGGCAGAGCCGCCCAGCGGATGAGCGAGGTCACGGGCTTCGAGGCAAAGACTTTGCACAGGCTGCTTGAAGTCAGCTGGGACAAGCGCGATAACCCCGTGTTCGGCAAAAACGAGCGCAATCAGCTAAAATGCGACGCGCTTATCGTCGATGAGGTCTCAATGGTAGACTCAGCGATTTTTGACAGCCTGACGCGCGCCCTGCCGCTCGGCTGCAGACTGATTTTGGTAGGCGACAGCGACCAACTCCCGTCGGTAGGCGCGGGCAACGTGCTCGGCGATCTGACTGAGAGCGGTATCGTGCCCGTAATAAGGCTCAATGAGATTTTCCGCCAGGCGCAGGAGAGTCTGATAATCACCAACGCCCACCGAATCGTAAAGGGCGAAATGCCCGTTTTGACCACGACCGACAAGGATTTCTTTTTTCTAAATAGGAATAATAAAGCGGAGGTCACAGAGCTTATAACCGACCTCTGCGTCAACCGTCTGCCAAACGCCTACGGCTACTCCGCGTTTGAAAATATCCAGGTGCTCTGCCCGTCAAAAAAGGGCGAGCTCGGTACCGCGGAGCTTAACCACAGGCTGCAGTCCAAGCTGAATCCTAAATCCGAGGACAAGGCGGAGGTAACTATCGGCGCCCATACTTTCAGAGTGGGCGACAAGGTCATGCAGATAAAAAACAACTACGACATCCGCTGGGAAAAGGAAAACGGCGAACAGGGCGACGGTATTTTCAACGGCGATATCGGAATCATCAAGAGCATTGACCGCAAGTCAAAGTCGCTTTGGATCGCGTTTTATGACAAGACCGCGCGGCTCAGCTTTGAGGCGGCTATGGACTTGGATTTTGCTTACGCCGTCACCGTCCATAAGAGCCAGGGCAACGAATTTGACGCGGTGATAATCCCGATGTTCCCGGGTCCTCCGCAGCTGTATTACCGCAATCTTTTGTACACCGCGGTCACAAGGGCAAAAAAGACGCTGATACTCGCGGGCGATCCGCGCACCGTTGAGATGATGGTGAACAACAACCGCCAGACAAAGCGGTACAGCGCGCTAAAGGAATTTTTACTGAGAGAATGAATAAAAAAGGTGATCCGGAATGGAATCTAAATCTCGGAAGAGGATTATAAGAGGCTCGAGCTTTTTGATCCCCAACACCTGGAGAAAAACATCGGCATACATATGGTTTCCGAGATGTCGAAGAAGATAGATTATTACAACAACGCGGGAGTAAACACCCTCATCATTAATTTTTGATATTAAAATAAGCGTGCGCCGTTTGACGCACGCTTTTAATATTGTCTTTACCTCGCGTTAATGCTCATTTCAAAAAAGCTGTCGAGCTTGCCTGTCAGCTCCAATTCCCGCGTTTATTCCGTCGATATCGCTTATGTCAATAGAGTTGATGCGCTGTATCAGCCGCCTCGCGTCATTTAGCTGCTCTGCCAAGCTCTCATCGGTCAAAAACAGCATACCCTTGTCGCGCCTGATAGTATTTTTACTGTCCATCTGCCCGCCTTCTTTCACTGTATATATCATTATTTTAGCATATGATTATTTGACTTTCAATATAAAAGTAAAGAAATACGAGCTGTTGATCAATCACCCGGTATGAAAAAATAAAAAATTAAAATACTGCAATAAATATGGTATATTTTTTGATTTATGGTATAATGAAATTGAATTTTTAATTCAATATATCATAAAAGGAGAAATGAATAAATGAGATTTCCAAATGCGGCAAAAGGAATGAAAAAGGTTTTTGCGGCTGAGATCTTGAGCCTGATCGCTGCCATAGCCTTAGGAAGCACATTGATCATGAGCATCGTTTTTCTGAACTTTGAACAGACCGGTAATG
>JBGULZ010000025.1:0-5026 GCA_045116595.1 Ruminococcus sp.
CAGACGGCAAGGCAATACAGCCTTGCCGTTTTTTTGTCTTGCTCCCGCAAGAATTATGTAGTATAATTAAACCAATAAAGCAGCAAAGGATCATCATATGAACGATATACACCTTGAACCGCTCGGCAGCGGAGTTAATATCTACGTCTCAAAAAGCTATCATTTTTCTACCGACACGATTTTGCTCGCGGATTTTTCTATGCCCAAAAGCGGCAAAAAATGCGTCGACCTCGGCACGGGCTGCGGAACCATACCGCTAATCTGGCTAAAAAGAGAAAAGGATCTGACCGTTGACGCGGTAGAGATACAGCAAAACGCCTGTACGCTCGCGCAAAAAAGCGTTGAGCAAAACGGCTTCGGCGATAAAATGAATGTGATAAACTCCGATTTGCGCGAGCTTAAGGGAAAGCTCGATTTCGGCTGCTACGACCTTGTCGCGTGCAATCCGCCTTACAAGCTGAGCGGCTCCGGGATACAAAACCCCGAGAGCGCAAAGCAGATCGCGCGTCACGAGACCGAGTGCACCTTTGACGATATTTGCGAGGCGGCGTCAAAGCTGCTGCAGTTCGGCGGCAGGTTCTGCGTCTGCCAGCGGCCGGAAAGACTGGCGGACATTATGGAGAGTATGCGCAGATCATCGATCGAGCCAAAGCGTCTGCGGCTTGTGCAGCAGCGCAAATCAAAGGCTCCCAAGCTGTTTTTGCTCGAGGGCAGAAAAAACGGCAACAGGGGCTATCTTGACGTTATGCCCACGCTGTTCATTGAGGACGAAAACGGAGATTTTTCCGCCGAGATGCTTGAGATATACGGCGACTACAAATCATAAGGACTGATATTATGAGCGGAATTTTATATGTTACGGGTACGCCGATCGGCAATTTGTCCGACCTCTCCCCGCGCGCGGCAAAGACGCTTGGCGAGGTCGATTTTATCGCCGCCGAGGACACGCGCGTCACGCTGAAGCTCCTTAACCACCTCGGGATAAAAAAGCCGATGGTGAGCTACTACGAGCACAACAAGCGCGAGCGCGGCGAGGTGATCTGCGCGCGGATCGAGCAGGGCGAAAACTGCGCTATCGTCACCGACGCGGGTATGCCGTGCATATCTGACCCCGGCGAGGATCTTGTAAAGCTCTGCGAGGAGCGCGGGATAAAAACGATCGTTATCCCCGGACCGAGCGCCGTTATCTCAGCGCTTGCGGTGTCGGGCTTGGAGACGGGAAGGTTCTGCTTTGAGGGCTTTTTGAGCGTCAACAAAAAGAGCCGCAGCGAGCACCTGAAAAGCCTTAAAAACGAGCGCAGGACTATGATCTTTTATGAGGCTCCGCACAAGCTGCCCGCAACCCTGCGCGACCTTTACTCAACATTCGGCGACCGAAAGCTGAGCATAGTGCGAGAGCTGACAAAGATACACGAGGAAGTTATCCGCACAACCACCGGATACGCCGCCGAAAACTACGCCGACGGCTCCGTTAAGGGCGAGCTGGTACTTGTGCTCGAGGGCGCAAAAGAGGTGGAAGCAGAAGAAGATTATACGCTGAACGACGCGGTCGAGCTCGCCAAAAAGCTGATAGAAAACGGCGAAAAACCGACCGCCGCGGCAAAAAGCGCCGCCGAAATGACAGGCTATAAGAAAAACGAGATTTACAGGGAGCTGGTGTGATGAAGTACGAAAAAGCTATTGAAAAAATACATTCACTGCTGACCTTCGGCTCGCGCCCGGGGCTCGGCAGGATGAGGGAACTCCTCAACAAGCTCGGCGATCCGCAGGACAAGCTCAAATACATCCATGTCGCGGGAACAAACGGCAAAGGCTCCGTATGCGCTATGCTGTCCTGCGCGCTTGTGGCGGCGGGGTACAAAACAGGGCTGTTTATCTCGCCGTATATCACCGATTTCCGCGAGAGGATCCAGATAAACAACATACCCGTTGACAAAGAAACGCTTGCCGACGCGGTCGCAAAGACCTTCCCCACCGTTGAACGCCTGCGCGAAAACGGCGTTATCATCACGGAATTTGAGTACGTCAACGCCCTGCAGTTCTATATCCACGCCCAAGCCGAATGCGATATCGTCGTGCTCGAAACGGGTATGGGCGGTCTGCTTGACTGCACCAACGTCATAAAGCCGCCGCTTTGCGCGGTAATAACAACGATCGGGCTTGATCACACCGCCGTTTTGGGAGATACTATCGAGCAGATAGCCGAGCAAAAATGCGGCATTATAAAGCACGGCTCAGCTGCCGTCACCTCAGCTCAGGACGTCCGCGCGATGAACGTCATCAAAGAAGCCGCGGGCGCAATGGGCGTTCCGCTTATAACGAGCGGCGAGATCGAGCTTGAAGTTCTCTCCGAATCGCTCAGGGGCAGCAGAGTAAAGTATGATAAATACGAATTCAACCTCCCCCTCGCGGGAGCTCACCAGATAGAAAACGCCAAGACCGCGATCGCCGCGCTTGAATATCTCGACAAGGACGGCAGTATCAGCGCCGTCGGCGATTGCATCGCAAAGGGATTTGAGAAGGCGGTCAACCCCGCAAGGCTGGAGCTTTTGTGCGAAAGCCCTGTTGTACTGCTCGACGGCGCGCACAATCCAAACGGGTTTGAAGCGTTAAAAGGAGCGGTCGGTAAATTCCTGCCCGGCAGAAAAATCATCTGCATCACCGGAATGCTCGCTGACAAGGATATCGACAGCTCGATCGCGCTGCTTAACGGCGTTTTTGAGAGCGTTTATACCGTGCCTATCGACAACCCGCGGGCGGTCTCTGCCGAAGTCCTCGCGGAAAAATACACGGCTGTCTGCAAAAGCACTAAAGCATTTGACAGCCCCCAATCCGCGTTTGACGACGCGCTGTACCGCGCAAAATCCGAAAACTGCGCAATTTTGATCTGCGGCTCGCTGTATCTGGCAGGCGAGTTGAGACCGTATATGGTCTCCAAACTCTAAAAAAATTGACAAAAGACAGAATAAAACAAATTTTTCACGCTATCCTATTTATTATAGGTATAGCGTGTTTTTTTGTTCGAGTAAAAGCCGGTCAATTTCGCGAACCGGCTCCCGAAAAAATTGGAGATGTTTTAATGTTGAAAACAGAGTATAAAAATAATGTCCTGACCGCATTCCTCGACGGCGAGCTCGACCACGATTCCGCGTGCAAAATACGTCAGCGGCTCGACAGCTCGGTAAGGTCACTCAGGCCGCGACTGCTGTGCCTGAATTTTGAAAAGGTCAGCTTTATGGATTCCTCCGGCGTGGGGCTTGTGATGGGGCGCTACCGCCAGATGAAGCTGCTCGGCGGAAGCTTGAAAGTAACTGATGTACCCGATAATATTTACAGGATCTTCGCGATGTCGGGACTTGAATCACTGGGGGTGCTGAGATGAAGATCACTAATCAAATGAGGCTTAGCTTTCCGTCGAAAAGCTGCAACGAGGCATTTGCGAGAGGCGCGATATCGTCGTTCATAACGCCGCTTGACCCGACGATAAACGAGCTCAATGACCTTAAAACCGCCGTTTCCGAGGCGGTGACGAACTGCATAGTCCACGGATACAAACGGCAAAGCGGCACTATCTACATATACGCGAGCATAAAAGAGGACAATACCGTGACCGTTAAGATACGCGACAAGGGCGTCGGGATCGAGGACATAAACAAGGCTATGGAGCCGCTGTTCACCACCGCACCCGGGGAGGAGCGCGCGGGCTTGGGCTTTGCGGTTATGCAGAGCTTTTGCGACAGGGTCAGGGTCAAGTCCGAGCCGCAAAAAGGCACGACCGTCACACTGATAAAAAGAATCGGCGCGGATGGATAAAAACGAATTTGCCAAGGCTCACCTCGGGCTTGTTCACGCCTGCTGCAACCGCTTCAAGGGCAAGGGGATCGAATACGAGGAGCTGTATTCCGCCGGATGTCTTGGGCTTGCGAAGGCTATAAATAACTTTGACGACAGCAGAGGACTGCAGTTTTCCACCTACGCCTTCCCCGTCATTATGGGAGAGCTAAAACGGCTGTTCCGCGACGGCGGAAGCGTCAAGGTCAGCCGCTCGCTGAAGGAGCTCTCGCTCAAAATCAGCCGGATGAATAACGAGTACAGTCTAAAAAACGGCAGGGAGCTCAGCGTTAACGAGCTCGCGGAAAAGCTCTGTGTCACGCCCGAGCAGATAACCGAGGCGCTCAACAGCGCGCAGCCGGCTGTGTCTATCGACTATGAGGACGATGAGACCGCTGCTCCCGTTATCCCCTCGCCCGATATCCAGTACGAGATAACCGAGCGGCTCAGCCTTATAAACGCTATCGGAACGCTCGAGGAAAATGACAGAAAAATAATAAACCTGCGCTACTATCAAAGTAAAACGCAGGTTCAAACCGCAAAAATATTGAATATGACTCAGGTGCAGGTCAGCCGCAGGGAGAAAAAGATCTTGACCCTGATACGGCAGAAAATGAGCGGCTAATCCATAAATGTCAGGATCTTATCCATAAAGTCTTTATCGAGCGTCATAGCCCTTTTTACGTCGATTTTGCCGTAGAATTCATCGCGAACGTTTTGGGGTATCTCCCCGTCGTAAACATCGTTTAGGTCGTTGAGCTCGTTTTGAAGGTCGGACATATATTTTGCCGAATCCGCGCTGAGCCACAAATTCGTATGACCGTCGCGGTGCTCATTGTCAACCTCAATAAACTTTGCGTTGACGTTTGTTATCTCATTCTCGTGCGAGTACAAGCTCAGCTTGTAGGGTATAGTATCGTCGTTGTCACCGCGGCAGATCAAGATCGGCGTGTCGGAAGAATTGACCGAATCCACGGCGGTATCGTCGGCGTCACCGCCAAAGACAAAGCGGTTTTGCAGGCACAAAAACGGGTACTCGATATCCGCCAACACGCCCACATACTCCTTTGCCTTGCCGTGCATCGTCTGAACGGGAGAATTAAAGCCCGAAAGGCAAACCGCCGCCTTGACGTCCGCTTCGTCAAGCGCCGCCGCGACAGCGTAGCCGCCGAGGCTGTGGCCGTAAAGATACACA
>JBGULZ010000026.1:0-2792 GCA_045116595.1 Ruminococcus sp.
AATGTACACGCGCTGGGCTGAGGCTCACGGCTTCAAGATCAAAGAGGTTGACTACCTCGACGGCGACGAAGCGGGACTCAAGAGCGCTGTACTTCTTATCGAGGGCGAGAACGCCTACGGCTACCTCAAGAGCGAGGCGGGAGTTCACAGACTTGTGCGCGTATCTCCGTTCGATTCGGCGGGCAGACGTCACACGAGCTTTTCCGCGCTCGAAGTAATGCCCGAGATGGACGACAACGTAGAGATCAACATCGCGCCCGAGGACATCAAGATGGACGTATACCGCGCGAGCGGCGCAGGCGGTCAGAAGGTTAACAAGACCTCCTCGGCAGTCCGTCTGACGCATATCCCGACGGGTATCGTAGTTGCGAGCCAGGTCGAGCGCAGCCAGTACCAGAACCGCGACGTTGCCATGAAAATGCTTATCTCAAAGCTCGTTGAGATCAAGGAGCGCGAGCACCTCGACAAAATCGAGGACATCAAGGGCGTTCAAAAGGAGATCACCTGGGGCTCGCAGATCCGCAGCTACGTCTTTATGCCGTACACAATGGTAAAGGATCACCGCACCTCATACGAAACGGGCAACGTAAACGCCGTAATGGACGGCGACCTCGACGGCTTCATCAACGCGTACCTAAAATGCGCAAGCCAGGGAACACTTCAAAAATAATTTTTCGGCGTCGGTATCGGCGCCGTTAATTTTTTGTGTTAATTTCTTTTTTGCTATTACTTTTAAAACCATTTGTGATATACTTGTATTTACCTCAAAAAAGGAAGTATAATAATGTCAATAAAAATAAATCTCGGCGCGTGGAGCTCGGTTTTTGCCGTACCCTCAAAAATAGTCGATGAGGGCTTGAAATTTTCCGACGGCGTAAAGCTAAAGGTCTTGCTCTATGTGCTCAGAAACGCGGGAAACAACTTAACAGATAAAGATATATCTTCGGCGACCGGCGTTAATGTGACCGATATCCCCGAGGCGCTCGATTACTGGGTCAATATGGGTATCCTCTGCAAGAGCGGCGAAGAGTACGCACCTATGGCGTCGGAACAAACTGAAACTCCTGCTGATAATTCTATAAAGGAAATAAAGCGGAAATCAAAGCCTACAACGGAAGAAATCGCGAAGGATGTCAACGAGAATAAAAAGCGCTTTGTTCTCACAAAACCACAGCGACCCGATTATGTCTTCACTGCGCAAAGGCTCGGCGAGGACGAGGAGCTTAAAATTCTTGTTAACGAAGCGCAGACAGCCCTCGGCAAAACTCTTTCAAATTCCGATATCAGTATGCTTTTGATGCTAAAGGACACCTGCGGACTGCCGCTCGATGTAATTATAATGCTTATCCAGTACACGATAAGCATCAACAAGGCGAACATCAGAACGATCGAGAGGATCGGTATCCAGTGGGCTGACGCGGGCGTTCAGTCGGTTGAAGATGCGGATGAAAAAATCAGACAGGCTAACCTTTCAAACAAGAATTACTCCATTGTAAAAACCGCTTTCGGGCTCAGTAATCCCGGCTCACCCACAGCAAAGCAGCTTGAATACTGCAACAAATGGATAACCGAGTGGAAGTTTTCTCCGGATATGCTCAGAGAGGCGTACGAGCGCTGCGTAGATACAAAGGGAAGTATGAAGTTCAGTTATATCGACGGCATACTCAAGCGCTGGCATAATGAGGAAATTATGAACCTAAACGACCTTAAAGAGTATGAGGCTCAAAAGACTTCAAAGGCTGCGCCGGCAAAAAAGCGCAAAACTTCATATAATATCGAAGAAATCAAAAAGATAGACACCCTTGATTTTGTAAACTGAGGAATTATTTATGGGATTTAACAGTTCAATATATAAGGCGGCTGGCGATATGCTCTTTGAAAGAAGACTCAACGCCGAAAAATCCGCTGACAGAAGAAGAGAAGAAATATATCAAAAGCTCCCGCGCGCAAAGGAGCTCGAACAGCAGATCGCCGATACGGGCATCCGCGCGGTAAGAACCGTGATAGGCGGGGGAGACGCCGCCGAAGAAATGAGAAAGCTCAAGGAGATCAATCTCGGGCTCCAGAAGGAGCTTAGCGAGCTTTTGGTTTCAAACGGTTATCCCGAGGATGTTTTTGAGCCGAAATATCTCTGCAAAAACTGCAATGATACCGGCTACTATGAATACGACAGCAGAACTTTGCTCTGCTCCTGTATGAAAAAGGCGCTGGTTGAGTGTGCGGTAAGGGAGCTCAATAAAACCGCTCCGCTGTCGCTTTCGACCTTCGGCACGTTTGATCTGAACTACTATTCAAAGGAATTTGACAGGACAGTCGGCGTTGTTCCTTACAACCATATGGAAAAGGTGCTGAAGTACTGCAAATCGTACGCCGATAATTTCACAACTAAATCAAACAGCATTTTGATGTACGGCAACACCGGCTTGGGCAAAACCCATCTGTCGCTCGCTATAGCTAATGAGGTGATCCAAAAGGGCTTCGGCGTAATATATGTTTCCGCGCCGTCACTCGCTCAGCAGCTTGAAAAAGAGCATTTCTCGCGCGATAAAAGCAGTCCTGTGTCTAATATGCTGCTCGACTGCGATTTGTTGATAATCGACGATCTTGGAACGGAGTTTCAGACTAAATTTTCTACCGCGGAGTTGTATAATATTTTCAATTCGAGGCTGTTGCTCTCAAAGCCGGTCATCATCAATACAAATTACGAGCTCGATAAGCTCGAGGATATTTACTCCGACAGGTTTGTATCAAGGATCATCGGCAGCGCGCAAAAATTGGCGTTCACAGGTACG
>JBGULZ010000027.1:0-5020 GCA_045116595.1 Ruminococcus sp.
CCAAGGTCATTCAAATTCAAAAGCTTCCCGAAAACACCACAAGGATCGTTATCGAGGGCAAATACAGGGCAAAAATCGCCGCTCCTGTTTTTGACAGGACTTGCATTATGGCTGAAGTTGAGCCTTTGCCCGACGCTGTCATGCCCACGACCTCGCGCGATACCGCGCTTATACGTGCGGTCAGGGAGCAGTTTGAAAGATACATAGAAATCGCGCCCAAGATGGCGCCCGATATCATCTTTAAGGTCGCGCTTTGCAAATCAACAGGTGAGCTTGCTGATTTTATCATGGCTAATATGCCAATCGATTACACTATCAAGCAGATGGTGCTCGAGACTTTGGATCCATATGACAGGCTTGAAGCTGTGCTTGATGAGCTTGTTAATGAGATATACATCCTCAAAATCGAGGATGAGATAACCATCAAGGCGAAGATGAGAATAGACGAAACTCAGCGCGACTTTTTCCTCAGAGAACAGAAGAGAGTTATTGAGGAAGAGCTCGGCGAGGACGATAATCCCTCCGAGGAGGCTGAGGTTTACGCGGAGAAAATCGAGGCGTTGAAGCTTAATGAAAAAAGCCAGGAGGTACTCTTTAAGGAGTGCCGCAAGCTGATGAAGATGCCTTACGGCAGTCAGGAAGCTTCGGTTATCCGCACTTATCTTGACACTGTTCTCGATTTGCCGTGGAATACCTCAACAAAGGATAAGATAGTTATCTCAAAAATCCGCAGAGATCTTAACAAAACTCACTACGGACTTGAAAAGATAAAGGACAGGATAGTTGAACAGCTCGCAGTTAAAAAGCTCAGCGACAAGCAAAAGGGTCAAATCATCTGCTTTGTCGGACCTCCGGGCGTAGGTAAGACCTCGATCGCCAAGTCTATTGCGAACGCTATAGGCAGAAAATGCGAGAGGATTGCGCTCGGCGGCGTTAAGGACGAGGCAGAGATCCGAGGCCACAGGCGTACATATATCGGATCGATGCCCGGCAGGATCATGGCTGCCGTTCAGAACGCGGGCACAAACAATCCTCTTCTTATTCTTGACGAAGTCGACAAGCTGTCTGCCGATTACAAGGGCGACCCGACCTCCGCTTTGCTTGAGGTTCTCGATATCGAGCAGAACAACAAGTTCACCGATCACTATATTGATATCCCGTTTGATTTATCTAACGTGATGTTCATTACGACCGCGAACGACCTCGGCTCTATCCCCGCTCCGCTCAGGGACAGGATGGAGATTATTGAGATAAACAGCTATACGCGCGAAGAAAAGTTCAACATCGCAAAAAAGCATCTTGTTCCAAAGCAGCTTGAGCTAAACGGATTTTCTTCTAAAGAATTAAAATTCACAAATAAATCACTGTATTTTCTGATTGATTACTACACAAGAGAAGCCGGTGTCCGTAATCTTGAGCGCTGTATCGCGTCTGTGATGAGAAAGTGCGCGGTCAAAAAGCTTGAAGATAAAACCGAGACCTTCAAGATCGACGATAGATTTGCCGAGGAGCTTTTGGGCAACAAAAAGTATTTGCCCGATACTTACAGCAAAAAGAATGAGATCGGCGTATGCAACGGCCTCGCTTGGACTTCCGTCGGCGGTGAGCTGCTGCCAATTGAAGTGGCTGTTATGGACGGTAAAGGCGATATAGAGCTCACGGGCTCGCTCGGTGATGTTATGAAGGAGTCCGCTAAGATCGCTATCACTTGCATCCGCAGTCACGCAGATGTGCTCGGTGTAGATCCCGAGTTCTATAAGAACAAGGATATCCATATCCACGCTCCCGAGGGCGCTGTTCCAAAGGACGGACCTTCGGCGGGTATCACGATGGCGACTGCCATTTACTCTGCTTTGTCCTTAAAGCCCGTTAGATGCGATATCGCTATGACAGGTGAAATTACTCTTAGAGGCAAAGTTCTGCCGATAGGCGGGCTTAAAGAGAAAAGTATGGCGGCGTATAAGAACGGGATCAAGATTGTGCTTATTCCAAAGCAAAACGAGCCGGATATCAGCGAGATCGATCCTGCCGTAAAGGAAAAGGTCGACTTTGTAAGCGTTGAGGACTTCAAGGACGTTGTGTCGCTTGCAGTGATCGATCCGGTAGAAGTCAGTGAAAAAGCGTGGAATAATATCAATGTGCCTGTTCAGCCAAAGACAAGCTCTGCGGTTGTAAGGCAGTAAAGGATAGATTATGAATTTCAATGAAGTAAGTTTTGAGTTTGCCGCGGGAACGGTCAATCAGCTTCCTGAATCGGATATGCCCGAGGTAGTATTTTCGGGCCACTCAAATGTCGGCAAAAGCTCACTTATAAACAAACTGGTTCAGCGCAAGGCTCTTGCGAGAGTGAGCGCACAGCCGGGCAAAACCGCGACGATCAACTTCTACAGATTGCAGGAATTCCGTATGGTAGACTTGCCGGGATACGGCTACGCAAAGGTCTCAAAGACTGAAAAAGCCCGTTGGGCAAGCCTTGTAGAGGGCTATTTGTCGGCGCAGAGGAATATAAAGCTCATCGTTCAGATCATCGACATCAGGCACAAGCCTACAAAGGATGATTACGATATGATAAGCTTCCTTTACAACGCCAACGCGCCTTTTGTTATTGTACTAACAAAAAAGGACAAGCTCAAAAAGACCGCCTATGAAAAGCGTATCGACGAGATCGTTGATGAGCTACAGGATTATGAGGGTGTTGAGCTTATCCCGTTTTCGGCGGTAACTGGCGAAGGGCTTGACGATATCAAAGAAGTAATCGAGGATTATATAAACGAGGAAGAATAAAACAGGGGGTAAACAATGGAAAAGAAGCCGTTTATTACATTAGAACAGGCAAAGGATATAATTAAGGACATTCCGACGCCGTTCCATTTGTATGACGAAAAGGGTATCAGAGAAAACGCCAGAGCTCTTTTTAAGGCGTTTAGCTGGAATAAAGGATATAAGGAGTTCTTTGCGGTAAAAGCGACTCCAAACCCGTATATTATGCAGATTCTCAAGGAAGAGGGCTGCGGTATGGACTGCTCGTCCTATACCGAGCTGCAGCTTTGCGAGGCTTGCGGAATCACAGGCGAGAACATTATGTTCAGCTCAAACGTAACGCCAGTAAAGGATATGAAGCTCGCGTATGATATGGGCGCGTACATCAACCTTGACGATTACACTCACGTTGAGTTTATCAAAAAGGTATGCGGAGTTCCCAAGACCATCTGCTGCCGCTATAACCCCGGCGGAGTTTTCAAAATGTCAGACAGTGAGGATAAGGTCCAGGTAATGGACACTCCCGGTGATTCTAAGTACGGAATGACCGAGGAACAGATGGAAAAGGCGTTTATTGAGCTCAAAGAGGCAGGAGCCGAGGAATTTGGGATCCATGCGTTTTTGGCTTCAAATACGGTTTCTAACGGCTATTATCCCGAACTTGCGGGCATTCTGTTTAACCTTGCGGTAAGGCTTCAAAAGAAAACAGGCGTACATATCAAGTTTATCAACCTCTCGGGCGGTATCGGCGTTGACTACAAGCCCGAGGAGCAGAAAAACGATATCGCGATCATCGGCGAGGGAGTAAGGAAGAAGTTCGAGGAGATCCTCGTTCCAAATAATATGGGCGATGTGGCTATCTATACGGAGCTCGGCAGATATATGCTCGCTCCTTACGGCGCGTTGGTAGCGACGGCTATCCACGAAAAGCATATTTATAAGGAGTATATCGGACTTGACGCCTGCGCTGCTAACCTTATGCGTCCAGCGATGTACGGTTCATATCACCATATCACGGTGCTTGGAAAGGAAAATCAGCCCTGCGATCATAAATATGATGTTACGGGCGGTTTGTGCGAGAATAACGACAAGTTCGCTATCGACCGTATGCTGCCGAAGATTGATATGGGCGATATAATCTATATCCATGATGCGGGAGCTCACGGCTTCTCGATGGGATATAACTATAACGGAAAGCTCCGCTCGGCGGAAGTCCTGTTCTGTGAAGACGGAAGCCATAAGCTCATAAGAAGGGCAGAGGAGCCGAAGGATTACTTTGCTACCTTTGATTTTTCTGATTACAGCGAATTAGCAAAATAAATACAAATAAGTAAAAGACGGTTCAAACTCGTTTTGAGTAAGAACCGTCTTGTTTTGTTTTAAAAGAGAGGGGAGAGGGTCAGTCGACGAATTTCTCGATACCGAGTATATAGTCGGCTGATACTCTGTAAAGACAGCAAAGCGCGATAAGGTGCTTTATCGGCAGCTCGCGTTTGCCGTTTTCGTACTTGCTGTACTGCTCCTGACGCGTGTGCAGGATGTAGGCTATCTGTTCCTGAGTGAACCCGTATTCTATTCTTAATTCTTTTAGTTTTTTACAGTATTCCATATTATAACCTCGTATTACAAATAGTATAATTTGCCCTTCAACATAATTATAACATGTTAGTATGTCCAAATGCAACTAAAACTTGTGTTGATAACACTGTTGATATCTCAAACCCCAATTATACAAAACGGCGTTTTGATGTGGAAAGTCTGTTTTTTGCAAGTTGAAAATACTGAATTTGATGTCGCTGCATACAAAATCTTGCAAAAATCTATATTTTTGTTTAGATTTCTATTAAGTAAATGAATGAATTAATTATAATCTTGCAAAATAATACTTGAATAAATATTTTAAGAATAGTATTATATTAGCGTTAGATATTTATTAATTTATGGGGTAATAAATATAAAATAAAAGGCGTTCGGAGTGATCCGGACGCTTTTTATGTTGACGTTAGATAATTTATGATTTGTTTGTAGTGCAGACTTGGATGCGTAAGCTTATCCTTATAGAGATTTAAAACAACCCCCTGTCCAAGTATGACCCGACCCCCGAAAGTTAGACCAAGAATCTAATTTTCGGAGGTCGGTAATTTTATGTCCAAATATAGTTATGAATTCAAGAAAAAGATAGTTAAGGATTATCTTTCAGGAAAAGGTGGTTATCGGTTTTTAGCGCAGCAATATGGTATACCGGATAAAAAGCAAATAC
>JBGULZ010000028.1:0-9130 GCA_045116595.1 Ruminococcus sp.
GAACATATCCGCTTTACGCTCAAGATTACCTTCATCGTCGATAACCTCTAACGCGGACAACAGAGAATAGGAGCTGTCCTGAGAGAATGCCATACTGTTGCCGCGACTGTTGATCAGACCGTACTTCGCCGTATAATCATCATATAGCTTGTTAAGGTGTTGCTGTTCAGCTTTGATGTCGCTGTCGGGATAATCCTCCGTCTGCAACTCCAAGAGTCTGCGGACGGAATCTCTAATCTCAATCAAGCCCTTGATACGGTTTTCCGCCGTCGCGGATGCTTCAACGGGAACCATTCGGCTGTTCTCTCTGAAATAGATTTTGCCGTCATAAAGAGCGTAGGAGAAGTTCCTGACAGTCGGATCGGCAGGAATGGAATTATCTTCTTCCTCAAAATCCTCGTCAAGCTGATAGTCTGTAATCTCGCCGTGAATATTGGAAATCGCGTCGTTCAGCAAACTTTCAAGGTCGGCGTTTTCGTATGGCTCACAGGTCGCTTCTTCGCCGAACCGTCCCGACACCATCTTCATTTCACCGAGAATCATATCGGGGTGATCGACAAAGTAGCTGTTCATCTTGATACCGTTTTCATCGGTATTCAAGTGTACCCAATCCGGTTCAATGTCGATGATACGGTCACGCTTTTGCAAAATCAGAATATCGGATACGACCTCTGTTCCGGCGTTTTCCTTAAAGGTGTTGTTCGGCAAACGGATTGCGCCGAGAAGCTCCGCGCGCTGGGCGATATACTTTCTGACGGCAGGACTTTCTTTATCCATCGTACCCTTTGAGGTAACAAGAGCCATCACGCCGCCCGGACGGAGCTTGTCGAGCGACTTTGCGAAAAAGTAATCGTGAATCAGAAAATGGTGTTTATCATAGCGTTTGTCAGCGACGCTAAAATCACCAAAAGGAACGTTACCGACAACCGCGTCAAAGAAGCTGTCGGGAATATCCGCTTGTTCAAAGGGTTGTGCCGCTATTGATGTGCGCTGGTAAAGCTGCTGTGCTATGCCTGCGGAGATTTTATCAATCTCAACACCGTAAACGCGGCTGTTTTCCATTGAGTTGGGCAGCATACCGATAAAGTTGCCGATACCACACGAAGGCTCCAAGATGTTGCCTTCTTTGAAGCCCATCTGCTCCATTGTCTTATAGATAGCTGAGATTACAACAGGCGGCGTATAGAACGCGGTCAGCGTACTTTCTCTTGCTGACTGATATTCTTCGGGAGAGAGTAAACCGCTCAACTCAAAGAATTCATCTGTCCAAGCAGCATTGTTCTCATCAAAGGCTTCGGGTATTCCGCCCCAACCGACATACTGAGCAAGGACTTTTTGTTCTTCGGGCGTTGCAAAGCGGTTGTCAAACTCACATTCCTTCAATACGCGGATAGCGTCAACATTTCTGCGGAAACGCGCCTTTTTACCGACTTCCTCTAACTCGAACGCTTTGAGGTCAAAGGTATGGCGGTCAGCCATAGGAATATCGGGATGAAGGTCAAAGGTCTGTGTCTTTGCTCTCGGCTTCTGCTCCCAAGCAGGAGTAATCGGTTCTTTTGCCTGCTGTTCTTCTAATGTTCTGCGGACAAATTCAACCTTTTCGATACGGACAATCGGGTATCCTGTTGCACTCTTAAAGGTGAGATCCTCCAAACTGACGTCGCCGTAGGTGTTGACTTTGATGACTTTGAAATCACGGTCATCAAGTCTAATCTGCTTTCCGAGTAAATCCTGATTTGCGCCGTCCTGTTCTGTCGCGGTCAAATCAAAGGTTATAGTGCGGAGCTGCGGTTTATCCTCGGATTGTTCCTGCTCACGCGCCGCGTCCTTCGCATCTACATATACCTGATCAATCAAGGAACCATCATCTGCTTGTTGAATGGTCGTGCGCTCGTCAAGCTGTTGTTTCAGATATGATACAAGCTCATCAATTTCGGGATTTCTCCAAGAAGGAACATCTGCTCTTGCATAATCCTCAATGAATTTATCCTTTCCGTCGATACATTGAATAAAGTCCAAACTGCCCGGCAGCTTATTGGTATTCATCAATCCGAAGGCTTTTAATTTGTCGGTGGGCAAGTCAAAGTACGCCGACAACGCTTCGTCACGGTCTTTATACTCTGTTACATTAAGCGGGGCAGCCCTCAGATCATCGACAACATAGTAATGGTCAATAAAACCGGTCGCTCCGGTAATAGATTCAACATCAGCCATTACCTGTTGAATAAACGGATCGCTGTCAAGTTTTTCAGGATCGACTAACTCACCGTTTACGATGCCGGATTCGGCAAGTCGCGCACGAATCTCGGCAGGATCAACATCATCAAGCTCGTCGTGGTCGGCATAGAAAGGTGCAAGCTCCTCGTCTGAAACATACACAAGGTCATCAAAGAGCATACCATCCAAGCCGTTCTCAACAATATCCTGCAAAGAGGAATACTGCTCTGTGCGGACAACCTGCCCGTCAACTTTCGTCTGGATACGAAAATCGACCAGATTGAGGTCGGCTGTTATTTCGTGCTGTTCGTCCTCTGTGGTCGTATAAGCAAGATTAATTTCGGACAAATCATCAGGCAGCTTATATTCCTCGTTCTCGCCAAATTCGGCATCCATATAGTAGGCTATAAGCTCCTGCGCTTTGTTCATCAGAATATCGTACTCCGATTGCGGCTCAGGCTTATCGACTATCTCAAAGCGTTGTAAGGGATGCGGAAGGCTGTCTATAAAGTCGTGCGGCATCATATTTCCGTCGCTGTCCTTATACAGATACACCGCCATACTGACATTATCAGCGCTTTCAGCTTTAATGTCACGCTCAAGCATTGTCGCGTTGGTGTACTCGATACTGTTTTCAACCGTACCGTCTGCATTAAGGTATTCAATCCTGCCGACAGGCTCAGATTGAACAGGCTCACGATCACGATTAGGCAGTACCGTAACAAACTTGCGGCTGCCGTTTTCTTCAATCGCTGAAATACCAATCCTGTGTCCTCGGTCAAGGAGCATATTCATATTGGTTTCAAGTCGGCTCGACGGAAAACCACAAAGCTCAATGCCCTCGTCATCCGCTATCATACGGGTAGTGATATTCAAGCCGAGTGCCTGAGAAACAGTATGGCTATCATCGCCCATAGCTTCGTAGAAAGCGCCGATTTGGAATAGAATGATTGAATCGGGATTTTCGTCCCTCAGCTTGAAATACTTCTGCATAACAGGCGTATATTTGCTGTAATCGCGTTCTGTGCTGTCTACTTCTTTTTCGGGTTGTATTGCGACACGAAGGTGATCGTTCATCGGGTTTTCTCTGACCTTCGCGTCAAACTCGGTTCTTGTCATTTCCGTGTTGATTAACGGAAAGCTGCGGTCAAAGAGCATTACACGGTTTTCATCAAAGGAAACAATCTCATATTCACTTGCGCCGATATAGACCGTCGCGCCGAGAGAATAGCGGTACTCATACTCAGTAGGAACAAGCTCGCGTTTACGGCTCGGTGGAGTATAAAGTGCTTCACGGACTGCCTTTTCAGCCGCACGTTCGGCTCTGAGTTGCTCCTGTCTGTCAAGCCAAGTGGGATAGTATTCCTTTTCTTTTGGATTGAGGTAACGGTCAAGCCGTATCAGTTCACGGATGCGCTTTTCGACATAGTTCCATTTGAGAAGTTGTGTCGGCGCACCCTCCTTATAACCAATACTCAGCGTGATGCCTTTACCGTCGTGCATTTCTCCGATGCCTGTATAATTAACAGCGTTAGATGAACCGCCCCAGCCGTATTCATTTTTTAGAAAAGAAATGTTTTCTGTTTGGGATAATGATTTCTGAAACTGCTCATATATTCTCATTTTCCCCTCGGAAACACCACTACCTCGTGTTAACACGCTGTCGATAATTTCCTGTGCAAAAGAAAAAGCAGGCGCGTTGCGCTCTGCCGATTCAGCGATAAGTTGTAATTGTCCGTCCTGCGACGGCAAAGGTTTAACGGTGCTTTGGAGCATACCAAGCATTCGCATAGCGTTAAAGTGTCCGACAACATCTTTCCAATGAAGGAAGTTGTCGCCCTCGCGGTCAGGGTATCTGCCTTTCCAGATATATAAACCGTTTTCGTAGGTCTTATATCCGGCGCGTTCTCCGTCAGCAAGAATAACCTCAGTAAAATCATCGTTAAAAACACTGCGGATATATTCTTCTCGCTTTGCTTCATCGGTAACAGCTTCAATATAATTGCGTATTTCCTCTAAGGACGCACGAAGGTGGGGCGTTGTTGCAAATATCTCATTGATGCGCTCATCTACACCGTAGAATGGTAAATCTCTCAATATGCTTTCATCAAACAAATTGAAATTGGTATCGCCGCGCACATATCGGTCATCGTTAATAACAGACAAAGCAGGCTCGTCCTCTGACTGAGCCTGCTCCTGTTCACTTATACGAATATCACCTGTTCCTTGACGATCTCCTGCGCCGAGTGTCTGAGATTGTTCATCAGGCGCGTCCACTTCATCGGATCTTCCGCTTTCAGCTTCTCGGTCACTCCTTCTTTCTGAGCCATCTTCTTGACGATGCTCTCCTCCAGCGTTATCGCCTGCTCCTGAACGTCCGCCAGATGCGCTGTCAGCGTTCCGCTGGTCAGATAGTTGAAGTAGATCAGCTTGTGATGATTCAGCAGATAATTCTTCCTCATCTGCGCGTAGTGTCCCAGCGTTACTCTCGGTTGTTCGGGGAGTGTCACGTCGGGCAGAAGATAATCGCCCTGCATCGTGTAAGTCAGTTCTGCCATTGTCAAAACTCCTTTCGTTTGGTGTGTCATTAGTATATTCCGTATTCCGATTTTCTGCAATTATGCGATTTTGCCGAGCAAGGGCATTTACGGTTCTTGCTATTTCGGTAAGTCCCATTTCGGCAATATCGCTCGTCGCAAAACCGATGGCGTTGGCTGTTGCTTTGGTATTGAAATTGATAACATCACGGAAATCGTCATCATCAAAATACCGGTCGGCGTCGATACCGAGTCTTGTCATCATCATATAGGCTACGCTGTTTTTAACAAGCTGACGGTACATTGTATCAACGGCTATTTCTCCTAAACCTTCAAGGAAACTGTCATCAACGGTTCTTATTAGGTCGCTGATATAGTCGGGCGTGTTGTCCTCGACGGCGTTGTCTGCGGCGCTGATAATCGCCTGCTCGATACTGTCCTTGCTGTCCAAGTAGCCAAAGGTATTTTCAAGCGTATCAATGACCTCGTTCTCATACTCGGAGCGCATATTCCATATAGGGACAGGTCTTGAATTCTCGCTTGCGTGTGTATCGGAAATATCGAAATAATGGACTAATCGTTGAGAATCTCCGCCTATCATTTCAAAGACGGCGATTCCCTTTGCACCTCGGTTTACCCATCTGCCGAAAGTCCTGTTCCACCGTTCAATGGGTAGAACGGCAGTCGCTTCGGGCTTTTGGGCGTAAACTAAGATTTGTTCATCATAACGGAGTTTGAAGTTACGGCAGGCAGAATTAAGAAATGATCTCCAACTATCGGGGGAGGAAGTCACTTCGGTTGAAACTCTATCAAACATTTCTGATATAATTTCAAATTTTCTTTTTGCCATTAAAAATTACCTCTCTCTGTCCTTCTGCTTCGGCTTGATAGCCTGCCCGTTTTCGTCATAGCTTTTCGGATCGGCGTCCGGCTTATCAAATCCAAAGCGTGAGCCTTGCTTCATAGCTGCGTACTGTGCTTTTGTCACACCAAGCTGGGCGTTCAGCTTATCAACCATAGCGCGGTTTTCAATCGGTCTGCCATTTGCTGATTTTGCATCGGTATAGCCAAGCTCGCCCTTGTTGATAATGGCTATCATATTCAAGCCTTCAACAAAGGTATAACATTGGTCGGGAAGTGAAGCGCGCAAAGGAACAACCGTATTACCGTTGCTCTCCATTATCTCGGCAAACTCGCAGATATGATAAAGATTATTGTCAACCTCAACGTGACTATCGTCGATATATCTGCAAGTACGGTCTTTATGAGAGCCATCGGGATAGGTTATTCTTATATGGTCGCCATCAGGAATACGAAACAGCTCTTTGTAATGAGGGTTGATAAAACGGATACCGCGCCTTGCGCGTTCGAGGTGATGGTCAAGCCAATCCTTGCGGTAGCAATAGCAGTACAGATTATATTCGCCCTTATGAGGATTGAGCCGCATAAGATAGGCGTAATCCTGCGTGTTTACTCTCACGCCGTAATCTCTGCCTGCACCGTAACGCTCGCCAAACTCTAAAGCGTTCTGCGAATCATCACAAAATCGGCTCAAGGTCTGGCGGTCAGAAAGAAACTGTCCTTTCTCTCTGAATGAATTGATCACATCATCAAACTCGCTCTTGAAATCATCGGTTTTCAAATCCTTGCGATAATCGTTCCAAGTTGACCAAAACTCGTTGCCGTTTGTCCCCATATCGGCGCGGAGATAGCCGATCAAGCCTGTCTGTGAGCTGATTTGCTGACTGTTGCGATAAGAATACCGCGCTTCTTCGAGCTGCATCGGAACAGCCTTGAAGTCTGTATCACTCATTATTGCTGACCTCGTTATTCACATCACCGAACATCGCGGTTGCGACTTTCTCGCCGATTGAATCCGTGTATTTTTCAACCATATCCCAATTGATATTTCCGGCGATGATTTCTTCCTTAAAATGCTGAACGTCACGCGGCGACAATGACGGTTTGAGCATACGAAAAAGACTGAAACAGCTATCAATGTCAGTAACTTCAAAAGACCTGAGATCGTCTTTCTCGTCGATATACCACTCTTTAATGCCGTCGCCGCTGAAACAAAAGCAACCATTAAGATTACAGTAGGGGAAGATATAGCAATCGCTCATTGCTTCATCATCCGCGTCGTAATGCATATCAATCGAGATGATTGGCTGTTCCACTTCAACATTCATAAGCTCACGGATTTCATCAAGCGCATCATTATTCAGCTTCAGGGCGCGGACGATCTGTGTGTCCTGACATACACAACAATGACCACGAAGCGCCTCATAGTCAAAGCCGTTGAAAAGATTGATATTTGTCCATACAATGCACCGCTGATCGAAAAAATTAGGATACTTCGCTTTGCTGTTCATTCGTGTTTCCTCCAAGATAAGAATAGAGTTTGTTTGCTTTGGAATTAACCTGTAATTCCGAAATGATAAACGCTTCTTGATAGTTGGTCGCTATCTGTAAAATCTGCATTGTCGATAAAGAAAGCAGACTTTTTTCATCGGTAACTCCCTTATCAAAAAGCAATTTCAATGTTTTGGATTTTTGCTGAAAATTCGGGGTGAAAATATCATCCTTCGCCATTTTCTGCTGCCTCCTTTGCATATTTTTCATAAGCTTTTTGCCCTCGGCTCCTTGCGCGTCGGGCTTTGGGACTGCAACCAAGTTCGGGGTACTGTGACTGTACCATCTGTCTTGTCCTCCTTACACTCTCAAAGTTAGGACAACCAAGATCACGAAATTTATGGATAAACTCATTAAATGAAATATCTCTCATTCCGTGTGAATCGAAAAAGCAGCGCTGACACACCATAAAATACAACAGCATATCATCGTCGCGTGTTTTCTTTTCGTCAAGCAGCACCTCTAAAACTCGGCTTTCGATAGTTTTAAGTTTGCTCATAAAAGCTCCTAAATGTGTGGAGA
This sequence comes from Ruminococcus sp., assembly GCA_045116595.1. GTDB lineage: Bacteria > Bacillota > Clostridia > Oscillospirales > Acutalibacteraceae > Ruminococcoides. Next base: position 7,689 of record JBGULZ010000028.1, read on the forward strand.
GGACAGCAGGGGTGCCGTCCTCTCCGTTGGGTTCATTTTTTCTTGTTCTTAATCTGCAAGAAGATAAATCCTGCAATGATAAAGACAAGAAGTACGATGGCAATAATAACCTTCATTATTCAGCCTCCTTGCTGACTCTCTTTTTCTTTCTCAAAAGAAGCACAACACAAACGGCGATGCCTGCCGCCGCGACGCCGCCGAGTACAATCCAAAAGCTGTTGGAAGTGCGGAAGTCGCCTGTCTGCGGAACGTCAATTTTCTCGTTGTGCATCTTGACTGTCGCGGTCTTGCCGTATTCGATTTCAACAACCGCGTCCTCGGGGAGCAGATAACCGGCAGAGGCTTCATTGTTTACCTCAGATACAAGATATTTGCCGATGCGTAAGCCTTCAATCGTAATCTCGCCGTTTTTATCGGTCTTTACGGTCTGGTCAAAGCCGTTATCACTTGTGATGCGGAATGAAATACCTTCCACCTTATCATCGGAGGAAGTCTTGATGATTTTGAGCGAGCCTTTCATCGCTTCATTCAAAAATCCTTTTTCTGCTTCATTTTCAACTTCATAGGTAGTACCGTCTGTTTCAATGAATACGGGATAGGTGTTCTCGTCAAGAATGAAGCCGTCAGGCGCGGTCTTTTCCTTTACAAGATAGTGACCGTAAACGATGTCGTTCATCTCATAAATACCTGTATCGGATTCTTTGAGTTCGCCGACCAGCGTATCATCCTTGTCGAGCTTTTCATCCTCATTGGTATCTGAATAGATTTCAAATACTGCGCCTGTCAGCTTGTTTTCGGGATAGTCGGCATCAACCTTAGTTGTCTTGACGTTGCCGCGAATATACTCGTTGACAATCTCGATTTCGACCATATCGCCGTCTGCGCCGATGGTGACGGGGTACACGGTATCGTTGAGTACAAAGCCTGTGGGCTGGGCAATCTCACGGATATACCAAGTGCCGAACGGGATATTGTTCTCGCCAAAGCTGAAGCTGCCGTCATCGGCTGATTCTGTTGTCAAGGTTGCGTTTTCCTTTGTGAATTCTACATCATCGGTCTTGAATAGTCCGATAACCGCGCCGCCGAGGGCTTCGCCGTTTTCATCAACCTTCTTACCAGACACAGAGCCATAAATCAGCTCGTTAGTGAACGGCTCATCGCCGTTTGCTTTGATTTCAACCGTCTTGACGGTCTGACCACCGTAGGTAAACTCAAAGCCGTGGCGTTCATCGTTAAGGATATAATGCTCGTCTGTAGAAAGTTCCTTTACATAGTATTTGCCGAACGGAATATCGGCGGTAAAGGCAGCGTTACCGTTTTCATCAACGGAAACGATCTCGATCAGACCGTCGGCAGGGATGGTGTCGCCGTTCGCGGCGGTAATATCGCTCTCGGCAAATAAGCCGAAGGTGACATTGAGGATTTCGCTGTTGTCGCCGATT
>JBGULZ010000029.1:0-4792 GCA_045116595.1 Ruminococcus sp.
GCAAACGGCTATTTTGACAGCGAGGACAGCGAAGAACAGCGCTACGAAAAGAAAACAGCTCTTAATAATCTGAGAACCGCCGAATACGCAAAGGGCGAATACTCCCGCGGCGGAGGCTGCGTAGAGCTTCCCGTGCCCGATGATATGCCCTTTTTCGTCAAGGACTACAGCGAATACTACAAAGGCAGAGCTTACCATACCCGCTCGCTCAACTCCAACGAGGGCTGGAACAGCGTCGGCTGCCTATCCTTTATGAATCAGCCGATATTAAAGTACACAAACGAGATCCGCTCATCCGTTCTTATTATCCACGGTGACAAGGCGCACTCCTTCTACTTTGGCAAAGACGCCTATGAAAATATGACAAAGGACAGCAAATACACCGACAATAAAGAATTGATGATCATTGAAGGCGCTGTGCATACCGATCTGTATGACAACACAGACGTCATTCCCTTTGATAAGATGGAAAGCTTTTTCAGCGCAATGTAAAATAACACAAAAAGCCGTTCTCACAAGAGGATGGCTTTTTATAGTTGACACCGCAAACTCCATAGCGCAAAATTTTGCAAAAAAAAACTTTTAAAAATGTGTTGACCCCGTGTCAGTGTTGATGTATAATATAGTCACTGACACATTGTCAGCAACAAACATCAAAGGGAGATTTACGATGATAAAGGGAACACCTGAACTGATTGAAAAACGCAGAGAAGAAATCGTCAACGCCTGCGAAGAATTATATCAGACAATGGGCTTTAAGGAGATCACGCTCAAGGAGATCGGAAAAGTAACCGAGTTCTCCAGACCGACCATATATAACTACTTTCAAACGAAAGAGGAGATCTTCCTCGCTCTGTTCAAGCGTGAATACGACAGATGGAACGAGGATCTGCAGTCCATCTTAGACGATAACGAAACATTGTCCAAAGAGGAAATCGCGGATAAGATCGCCGCTTCGCTTCAAAAGCGAAACCAGCTTTTGCGGCTGCTCTCTATGAACAACTACGAGATGGAGGCAAACAGCCGTCCCGAGCTGCTCAAAGACTTCAAGCTGTCCTACGGCGCTTCATTAAAGTTCTTTACGCAGATAGCAGAAAAATTCTGCCCCGATATGAGCGCTCAGGATATTCAGGACTTCATCTATATGTTCTTTCCGTTTATGTTCGGCATCTACCCCTACACAGCCGTAACGGAAAAACAGCGCACAGCGATGAAGGAAGCGGATATAGACTATAAATATCAAACTGTTTACGACATCACATATACATATCTGTTAAAGCTGTTCGGCGGCAGATAACGCCGGAACGGAGGAAAAATAAATGGCTGAAAAAATCGTACAAACAGCAGGCAGAGAACAGCTCGGCGGATTTGCCCCGATGTTCGCCCACCTCAACGACGACGTATTGTTCGGCGAGGTGTGGAATGAAAATGCGATAGATGTCAAGACTAAATGTATCATAACGGTCGTGTCGCTGATGGCGTCGGGAATCACCGATTCATCGCTGAGCTACCATTTGCAAAACGCAAAGGCGCACGGCGTGACCAAGGAAGAGATCGCCGCCATAATCACCCACGCGACGATGTATGTCGGCTGGCCGAAGGGCTGGGCGGTGTTCAGACTGGCTAAGGATATTTGGAACGAAAGCACTCCCGCCGTCAGCGATAAGGACAGGTTCCAAAACGAGATCTTCTTCCCCATCGGCGAGCCGAACCCCTACGGCGATTACTTTATCGGTCAGAGCTATCTCGCTCCGCTTTCAACGGAGCAGGTTCCGGTTTTCAACGTCACCTTTGAACCCGGCTGCCGTAACAACTGGCATATCCACCACGCGACACAGGGCGGCGGTCAAATGCTGATCTGCGTCGGCGGCAGAGGCTGGTATCAGGAGGAAGGCAAAAAAGCCGTTGAGCTCTCCCCCGGTACGATCATCAACATCCCCGCCAACGTCAAGCACTGGCACGGCGCGGCAAAAGACAGTTGGTTCTCTCACTTAGCACTCGAAATCAGCGGTGAGAACGCTTCCACCGAATGGTGCGAGCCGGTCGCCGACGAAGAATATGAAAAATTATAAAGAAAGGCGGATAATTATGAAAAAAATCATTGCGTTATTGACAACGGCAGTTTTGATCCTTGCGTTCGCAGGCTGCGCGGCAGGTAACAACGGAAGTCAGTCCCAAGCCGAAACAAAAGCGGCGGAATCGTCAAAAGCTGAGGAAGCGACAAACGCGGTCGAAACTATCAAAGGATCGGACGCGACAGCAGCGGCGAAAAACGATACCGGAAGCAGCGGCAAAACTCTTGTTGTTTACTTCTCCGCAACGGGCACGACAAAGGGCGTTGCAGAGCAGATCGCGAGCGTCACGGGCGCGGAAACTTATGAGATCACAGCCGCTCAGAAGTACACTGAGGATGACCTTAACTGGCACGATCAAAACAGCCGTACCACCAAGGAGCAAAACGACAAAACTGTCCGCCCCGAGATCGGCAGCGAAAAAATAAACCTCGACGGTTACGACACTATCTTCATCGGCTTCCCCATTTGGTGGGGCGAAGAACCGAGGATAATGGACACCTTTGTTGAAAGCTACGATTTCAACGGCAAAACAATGATCCCGTTCTGCACCTCGGGAGGTTCGGGGATCGGTTCAAGCGGCGATAACCTCAAGACTAACGCCGGAAGCGGTAATTGGCTCGAGGGTGAGCGCCTGAGCAGCTCATCGGATATCGAAGGCTGGATAAAAGGCTTGAACCTCGCAAAATGATCATTGTAAAGGAGTAAAATCATGAGTAAAAAATTAGTAGCATATTTTTCCGCAAGCGGAACAACGGCAAATGTCGCAAAGGATCTGGCAAAAGCCGCGGGCGCGGATATTTATGAAATAAAGCCCGCTGTCCCATACAGCAGAGCAGACCTGAATTGGCAGGATAAGCAGAGCCGCAGCTCGGTTGAGATGCGCGACAAAACCTCACGTCCGGAGCTTGCCGATACCGGCGCGAACATTGCGGACTACGAAACCATCTTTATCGGCTTCCCTATCTGGTGGTATATCGCGCCGACTATCATCAACAGCTTTTTGGAAGCATATGATTTCAGCGGTAAAAAGATAGTGCTGTTCGCCACCTCGGGCGGCTCAGGCTTTGGCAAGGCTGTTGCAAGCCTGCAGCCAAGCGCTCCCAACGCGACTATCGTAGAGGGCGCTGTCCTAAACGGCAGACCGAATGAAGCAAAGCTGAGGGCTTTTGCGGAAAAGTACTGATCGTTCAAAAGAGAAGTTTTTATAACAAAGCAAAGAATGCACCAGCCCGTCTAAAAGTCCGCAGTCAGCCGGAATGGACCGCTTTATTCCGATTCTTTCATATTGACAAAAGCACAGGATTTAGTTATGATGATAATAACGAACTGAATCCATACAGCCTGTGATCTGAAAGAACAGATATGCTGTGGTTAGGAGCAAAAAATGAAAAAACGCTCTTTGATTTTTATTATTCCGGCTGTTATATTGATCGGAGTATTATGCTTCGCGATCATCAACGCGCTTAGTATTTATATCCCGCAGGAAAAAGCTCAAAATAATTATCTGGAACTAAAAGAGAAAATCCGTATCGAGCCTGCAAATAGCGGCGGTCAGAGCACAACCGTCGCACAAAACAGTCAAAGCACCACCGACGGAAAGCATAACGGAGAAAACGCCGAGCCCGACGGAGCGGTACAGGAATATGATTTTAAAAGTCTCGTCAGATATAACCCTGATTATGTCGGCTGGCTAACGATAGACGATACTATTATTGACTATCCTGTTATGAAGTCGTCCGAGGAAGATCCCGAATATTATCTTCACCGTGATTTTTACGGCAACGATTCTGTTTCGGGCTCTCTGTTTATCGGCGAGGGCTGCAACAGCGAATCCGAAAGCTTTGTGATTTACGGACACAATATGAACAACGGAAGTATGTTCGGCGCTTTGGACGAATACTACGACTATAACTACGCCGAACAGCATCGCGATATCAAATTCTATGTCGACGGCAAAGAACGTATCTACCGCGTTTTTGGGGCTTTTCAAACAAAGATATACAACGATCGCGACAACGTTTTTAAGTATTATGAGCAGGTCGGAGATTTGGGTCAGGAAGAATACGAGCGGACAGTAGAAACCGTGAGGTCTATGTCTGAGCCAAAGCTTCCCGACGCGCCTAAATATCCGGCGCAGCTGATGTTCCTTTCTACATGCAGCTATCATACTAACGACGGAAGATTTGTCGTGGCGGCTTACAGGATAAAGTGATGATTTCCGCTGTCAAGCCGTTTTCAACGCCGGTAGCGAATAATTTCATCATTAAACAAAGGTCGATCCGCATACAGCGGGTCGACTTTTTTGTTTAATTTAAGTAATTTTTCGACAATAATATAGAAATTAACTGCCGGAAAAAACAACAAAACATAGAAAGTTGCATATTTCCATATGTTTGCGCATATTTTCAGTATATATTTAACACAAAAAGTTGACTTTTTGGTAATTATATAGTATAATATGATTAACTATCAATGTTTTTATCGTGAGGAATAATGTCTAAAAATAATAACAGCTCTGATGCGGACTCTCCCGCTGAGATCGCAGAGGAAAAGCAGACAGAGGAAAAGCAGTCAGAGCCAAAAACCGATGAAAAAAAGACGGCAGAAAAAAAGCCGCCGAAAAAAAAGAAGAAGAAAAAAACCACGGCGCAGATACTGACCGGATTTTTGATAAAGCTCGCGGCGACAGCGCTTGCGGTATGGCTGATGTTCACCTT
>JBGULZ010000030.1:0-6650 GCA_045116595.1 Ruminococcus sp.
CGCCTATCTCAAGCATAAGGACGGATTCCGTTTCAAGATTGATTGTATTATTGAAAACAACGGCAAAACGCTGGTTTGTGTATTTCCACATTCTTTCGATGAAAAGATCACCAAGGAACAGTTGGAGCATTACATCAACGTCAGCAGCAGCTATGGGAGCCTATGCAGCAAGGTCTCCCTTGTGGTGTTTAGTGTGAACCGATTCAGCGACTGGTGTGTTCATCAGGCTTCGATTTACGACCAGCTGTTCTGCGTACCGTTAGAGAGATTGAAATATTAGAAAACACAGCGCATAGATTAGCGTTATGCCAATCCATGCGCTACTTGCTGAAATTGACGAAGAAGCTAACAAAATGTTTGACAGGCTTGTAAAACAGTTCGCTAAAAAGGAAGGAGTAACTGAACAACTCAAAGCGGAAAATCAATTGTTGTGGGTCGGACGAATGAACAATATCCGTAATCGTGCGACAGAGATTGTAATCAGCGAAATAATATATTCATAAAACTCTGAGGGCGAAGGTGATAATTTCATCTTCGCCCTAATAATTTAACACAGTATTATAATACTATTTTCATCTATTCTTCAACTATTCTATCCTACGAAAAAGTTTCTCTAACATAGGTTTCATTATGATACTACGTTTACATAGACAACAGAAATAGTAACCCGCAAACTGATATATGTATAATAATTTGGGCAAAGTCGACCTTGTGTCAGCTGTGCCCAATTTTAAGAATAATTCGTTTTTTACCCCTTAATAAAATATAGGGAGTATGGTCAATTATTTCTGTGTTTATCTCTTTTTATACAGCACAAGTTCAGGGTCTGCTCCATCCGCGCCGTAGGTGGATATCAGGATGAAAGCCATATTAGCAAGAACACCGAAGCATCTGTCGCCGCCAAATTCCGATTCGAGCTGATTGCCGAGATAGGTCGTCGAGTCGTCAAGGAATTTTACATTCGTACCGTTAGGCAAGCGATATTCCAGATTGACGTACTTGCCAACAAGCGCGTTCAGCTTTTCAATCTTCGGCACACCCTCGATATGAAGGGCGTTGATTTCATCAATAAGGCTTTTCTTGAATGCTTCAAACTGTCCGTTGTCACTGAACTCTTCATATCTTTTCCAGTAATCGAGCTTGGGCAGCATTTCTTTCATATACGCGCGTGCCTGTTCTTCGGAAAAACCTTCCTTGACCATGTGAGGGATGCAGATGTTTATCAACTCATCCATATCGCTGTAAGTATACTCGCCGTCGGCATAGCACCATTTGCAGTAATCCTCATTCAGCGTTCCATCCTGATTTTTTCCGATTAGTTCATCTTGGAGCGGCATGCCGCAGCACTGACAGACAAGTTGACGCGGCGCGCCGAGCAGCGTGTTGATCGAAACGTCGAAAAGCTCCGACAGCAGCTTCAGGGTTTCGGTATTTGGTACGGTTTCGCCGTTCTCCCAGCGGGATACCGCCTGACGGGTCACAAAAACCTTCTCGGCAAGCTCATCCTGTGACATTCCGTTCTTTGTCCTGAGTTCATAAATTACTTCCTTTGTGTTCATACTAACACCTCCTGATATAATGATAACATAGAAGCAATGCGATGAAAAGCAACCGATTGTTGCTTATAATTTGATAAAACTATTTGATTGTCCAATACCCATCATAGGCAAAACCGGCTTTTCCGATTCGTGCATGAGCTTGACGGTGGCGGGTTCGTCATCGTAGGAACCGATGTGCATACACTGCACGCACAAGCCCTCGTCATAGGTGAACCATTCCACCTTGGAAAAGTCGGTTTTCTTTTTCCTTGCCGCTTCTTCGACAGCCCAATCGAAATCCGCTTTCGTCACGAAATCCGGCAGACGGATCACACAGATCCACCGGAAGCTCTCTTTATGCGCATAGTCGATACCCTCTACGCCGTCCTGCCACCAGAAGCCCTCCAACGGAGGCACGACATAATCGAAATATCCGTCGATCTGATGATCGCTTTTCTTACTCATCTTGATGGTGAACGCAATTCCGTACAACAGCCCGATCGCCTGCTTGTATTCTCCGTCCTGTGCGTTGGGATCGCCCTGTCCGCGCACCGCGATATAATTCATCTGCGGCACAGTCACGATGGACGGCTTGTTCTTCGGCATATAGAATTCTTTGTATTCTTTCTTGTAGTCAAACGTCATCGTCTTTACCCCTTATTTTCGGTACATCATCGGTACGAACCGGATACCGCTGTCCTCCTGCGGTTCGGCGGTTTTAGTGAAGCCGAGCTTTTCATATATCTCGACCGCGTACAGCGATGAATTAACTGTGATCTCATCCTTGTCGCTGTCGGCGAGAAAGGCGTTCCACAAGCTTCTGCCGATCCCCCGACCGTGATACGCGCCGTCTACAAAGAACAGCGCGATATGACCGCCCTCGTTTCTCGCAGCTAGAATACCGATCAATGAATCCCCGTCAAACGCGCCGTATGCGGAAAGCTGACTGATAAAGCCTTCGTCATGGATCGCATGATAAAATGTCTGCGTTCCCGATGGCGGATAATTCACCGCCTCATATTCATTGAACACCTTACACACCATCGGCAAGGCATTGATGATTTCCTGTTTTGTCAGTTGTTTAATCATACTCATTTTTCCGTCATCACATACTGCCATTAACGATTTCTGCATACTGCTCCTCGGGTATCATCGGAGAGGTGATTTCCTTTAGAAGTTCATCGCCGATGGCGCCGTTCTCAGCGAACTGCATTCCCGCCTTTTTGACAAGCTCCAAGCGTGGGACAGTGACGACAGCTGCTTCGGGCGCGTTGAACATCGGACTTTCGGGCACGGTGATCATCGTGTGTTCGTTTGGAAAACACCTTGTAAACTGCATGACCGCAGGCTCAAAGTTATGCTTGCTGTTCGGGAAGCCGCAGCCGCAGATCAACACATATTTCAGGTGGCTGAAATCCGCCTGACCGACGTGCTCATAGCGGTCGCCGACCTTCTGCATCGCCATTGATGATAGCGGCAATGTGCGGTCGAGCAGAGCCTTCAACGGCGCGGGCATACCGTAGCAGTAGAGCGGATAGCTCCAAATCAGTAAATCGCTGTCGAGGATTTCTTCCAAAATACCGCGCATATCGTCGTTGTGGATGCAGTTGCCGCCGTTTCTCATACAGGCAAAACAGCCTGTGCAGTATTCGATATGCTTGTCAATCGCATGAATGATATGTACTTCGTTTTGCGACACCTCGTTCATCCCGTCCAGAAAGGTGCGGGTGATGTGCATGGTGTCGCTTTTTTCTTTTTTCGGGCTTCCGTTGATGACTAATATTTTCATTGCCGCCACTCTCTTTAATGATTACGCAAATATTCCTCAAATGCGGGCGTTCGTGACCAGTATTTCACGCCCCAGTTTTCAAAGCTCCATTCTTCCGTATAGCTGTTGCACTCATAATCAATGTACCATAGCAAGCCGTCTTGAATGACAAAATTTGTCGGGAAGTAGTCGATATTCAGCCCTGCCGCCTTTGCAAGCTGAGCCATTTCTCTGACTTGCGGAAGAAAAATCTCGACAGATTCGCCGTTTTTTACTAAATCAAAAATGGTATCGCCGTCGATATATTCCTTGACAATCCGTTCGTTTTCGATATCAATATCGATCATTTCGGGGATTCTGATATCCGCGTTTTTCAGCCGTTCATAGTCATTTCGCTCGGCTTCGATTTTGTTGCCGAAAGTGTAGTAATCGCACGGCTCATGGTGAATCTGCTTGACGACTACCTGGTTATCATTGAGCTGAGCTAAGTAGGAATATCCGCCCTTGCCCTTACCGAGCAGCTTAAAGATATGATATTCCGTACCGTTGACTGTTAAGGGCTTTTTCCAATAAAACGAAAACCTGTATTCTTTTTCAAAGCCCAGCTTTTTGTAAAACTTGGTATCCGAGATAACATACGCCTTTTTCGCGCCGAGTGCTCTGGCACGGTTCAACGCTTCATAAATGACTGCTTTTGCTATCCCTTTGCCTCTGTATGAAGGGACAGTACAGACAGGCTCGACATAGGCATAGTCGGCTTTATCGCTGTACCACAGACAGCAATAGGAAACATATTCTCCGTCACTACTTTCTGCCGCGATACTGAGTGTGGGATCGAAATGCTTACGGAACACAGGGATTTCCGGGATGAGATCCCCGTCCTTTTCAAAAACGGCTTTGTCTGTTCCGTGGTCAAAGCCCTGCCACAACAGCCATTGAAAAGCATACGGTTCCTTTGTGGGGTCAAGCTCGGTAATGCAAAAATGCTCGGGAAGCTGAACGGACAAAGCATTGTCGAGCTTGATACTCATTATAGTTTCCGTTTGCTCAGCAAGGGAAAAGTCTGCCTGCTTTGCCGCCTCGATCTCCCATGCGCTTTCATCGCAGATCGTGATTCCCAAACCGTTATCATCTCTTAACTCGCGGTAAGCGTAGTCAAGGATTTCGGGATAGAGCGCTTCATATTCAGGCAGCACGCCGCAAAACGCCTCGCCGAAATACATATCATAGATTGCCGCGCCGACAACCTTTTCGCCGTCCATCCAAAGTCCGATAGAGTTCATCAAGCTTTTGTCAAACTCAGGGTGCTCCATCATCCACTCAAACCGCGCCCAGTTCCAGTTGATATGATTCTTATTTTCTCGGTTCAACTCGATTAAAAGTTCGCAGACCGCTTCATAATCTTCTATATTGTAGTGTTTGAATTTCATCATTTCCTCACCGCATTATCTTTAAAACACCTTGTCTCCACTTTTGCCGATCCATTCATCCAAAAACTTCATCTGTTCCTTTGTATGAAACCAATGCTCTCCGTTTTCCATAACGCTCAGATCATCGTGATGCGTTTCGGCAAATGTTTTTATCGTATCATGGGAGGTCAGATTATCGCGGCTGCCGTACAGAATTGCGGTCGGGCAATCCCATTTTATCGGGTGATTGCGGATATAGCAAAGATACTCCCACGATAAGTCCTCACCAAAATCAGTCTGAATCACACCTTGCTGTTTCAAATCTTCCTCGGTGACTTTCGCCCAAGTCATCATATCAAGAATCAGCTTTTCCATATCGACAATCGGCGAGATGAAATATGCCTTTTCAAGCACCGAATCAATCTTCGCGTTCATACTGAAAAACGCGCCTATGCTGTTCGCAATCAGGATTACGCTTTCGTATTCTTTTTTCAGCTTTTCAACGGCGGCGTGTATCTCTTTTCCCGTTTCCCATGGGGTAAAGGTCTTGTAGTCCAGACCGATAACATCGCGGTCAGGGAACAAGGGCTTATAATGCTCGCTCTCGGACGCGTTGCCGCCCTTGCCGTGTATGTAAATAACAGCGTTTTTCATTTTACTCTCCCTGTTCTGATATAATGCCCCTCCTGTATCGCGGCGAAGGTTGCCGCAGCGCATACGACGATTGCGCTGTATTTCAGATTGATGAACGACAGCGTGAACGGCAAAAGAAAACATAACGCGCCGGTTATCTTGTTCATTAGCGAATGTAATGCAATCAGCTTTTTGTGCATCACAACGCCTGAAATAATATTGATGACCTTGATCAGCGCGATAACAGCAATCCAGATCCACAGCCACACCGGTATAGTAAACACCGGCAGCAGCTTAATCAGACAGGCCGCAACAAAGACAAAATCCGCTATGGTATCAAACTTTGCACCGAACGCGCTGACGGTATTTGTTTTTCGCGCGACCGCGCCGTCAATCATATCGGTCAATCCTGCCGCACCGTATAGTACATAGAACATCGGTGAAAACGGCTGGGTAAACAATATAGCTATACTAAAAATGATTCGGGAACCGGTAACGATGTCAGCAATATTCTTCATTTGATTTTTCCCGAACATTATTGCATTGGTGTCCCAACCTCAATCAGATTTCCGTCTAAATCGTAGAATCGGATAACCGTCTGTCCCCAGCTGTGGGTCATCAGCCGATTGACATACTGAATATCAGGATAAAGCTTTTCAAGGTTTTTGACAAACCCTTCTATATCGGCTTCTTCAAAGTATAGTTCGCAGGAATTGCTTTGAGAAATAATTTCTCTTTTCAAGAATTCTTTCCAATATCTTTCTTCCTGCAGCACAAGACCATCCGTCAGGATCATATTGCCGTCATTATCCTGAATCATTTCAAGACCGAACAAATCATAATAAAACTGCTTTGCTTTCTCTATATTCTTGACAACAATCAATGTATTTTTCAGTTTCATCTTCTACGCCACTCTCAGTTATTCTTCACCGGCACCCAGATACCGCATTCATAATCCGGCGACTGCGGATTTCCGGCAGAGTAAACCTCAAGCGTTGCCATTCCGTTTGCCTGAAACTTTTGTCCTTCGTTCGGGAACCATTCCTGCCAGACATAGGTGTTCAAGGTTTGCAAGGATTCAGGGCAGGCTCCTTTCGTTGAAAATACAGCCCAGCTGCTTTCCGGAAACGTATACAGCTCCAAGCCTTCGGGCACATCTCCTCCCTGATAAAGCCCTGCAATCCAGTATTCAAAGCCGTTCTCTGACTCAGCGCAGATAGCAAACATTCCGATTCCGTTGGCGAGAATAGCTTCCTCAACCGGTGTTTCGGGCTTCATTGTCTGCCAAAGCCGTGAGTATTT
>JBGULZ010000031.1:0-3249 GCA_045116595.1 Ruminococcus sp.
AAAAAAGCGCGGAAAGCATTTGCCCTCCGCGCACATGTTATCCCTTAAAGGCGACCGTGTCCAGGTTTTCTAAATATGATTTTTCACTGAACTGCTTCGCATAACCGCCGATATCGACCGTCCAAAACGCCTTGGCGCTTTCAAACACCGCCACAACCGATTTTGCCTTTTCGTCGGAACCGATCATTTCACCGTCGGCGATAAAATAGTAATAGCTGCCGCGCTGCTGAATTTGCGCATTTTCCGCGCCGGCATATGCCGATTTTGTCGCCGCCGCATAATCCGACAGGCTGTTATACTGATTGGTGGCTTTATCGTCACGGTAAATATACACGGTTTTGTCGGAATTGACCAGCGTATAGTCGGGACGCGCTTTCGTCAGGGAGGACGTCAGCATTTTCAGGCTCAGCTTGGTGTCCGGCTCCTTGTAGCTGCTGCTGAGTTTAATCCGCAGCTCATTGTAGGAAAACTCCTTGGAAGAATGGCTGAAAATCATAATCAAAACCACCGACAGCAAAATGACCACCGCTACCGTGATGATGATAAACTTCTTTTTGCTGCTTCCTGCCTTTACCCCTGCATTATATGCCGCCTGTTGAAATCCCACGTCATTTCCTTCTTCCTGTAGTACTATAGCTATAGTATATCATGTCGGCAGCATTTGTCAATACGCCGGTGCTTGACAAACCAAACTATTTGCGATAAAATAGAACAGCATAAGCGCCAATAGCTCAGCAGGATAGAGCGTTCGCCTCCTAAGCGAAAGGTCGGGGGTTCGAATCCCTTCTGGGACGCCAAAAAAAGCAGGTGCCACTTGGCGCCTGCTTTTTGTCACAGAAGGGATTCGAAGGCGAGTGAAAAGGAAACAGTCCGGTGGAGTGTTTTCCGCGAGAGAGCTCAACTGCAATTTAAACTCAAACACGCCACAATAAACGAGCAGGAACCTTTCGGCAGCGGGAACGTACTTCTGGGACGCCAAAAAAAGCAGGTGCCTGATGGTACCTGCTTTTTTGTCACAGAAGGGATTCGATCGGACGTTAAACTTTTGGCAGTCGAATGTACTTCCGGAACTCAAAAAAAGCGGAAAATAAACTATAATTCTAATACAGAATTATCATACGCGTTTTTTATGTAAAATAAAATGTATAAAAACCGGTATAAAACGCCGGAGAATGGAGTGTATTATGAGCGATTTAAGAACATCAAACCCAAATGTTCAAGAAAAAAAGAAAAAATCATTCTTTCATTCAAATCCTGTAATGAACAGGCTGAGCAAGGTCAATGAGGTTGCCGCCGATAACGAAAAGGCAGCTGGTTACGGTAGGATCGCCGGAAAAACAGCGTATTTTTTGCTGTTCACGGTAGCAGGCCTTCTTGTCTATCTCGTGATGAACGAATTATTGTTCAAAAACCAGCCCGCAATGCTCAATTTTTCTTATAAAGGCTTCAGGGTCGCCGCGTCGGGGATGCAGATAGGATTCTTTGTCGGCGCGAGTCTGCTTGCGATCGTGACCCAGATCGTTGCTTTCTTCGCCAGAAAAGCGATCCCCGTGGTCGGCGCGATCTATTCTTTCTGCCAGGGCTTTGTGATTTCGTTTATCGTGTTCTCGGTATTGATCGGCTACGAGTACCTCGGACTTTTGGCGCTCGCTATCACTATCGTGATCGTAATGGTAATGGCTGTTTTGTATTCGACAAGGATAATCAAGGCGAGCAAAAAGTTCCATATGGTAATGGTTTCGCTGTTCGCAGGAATGATCGGTATTTCGATCTTCTCATTCATCGGATACCTTATCCCGTTCACAAGACCGTTTGTCGCATCGATCCTCGGCAATTTCTGGGTTTCTTTGCTTTTGACGATAGTTTCGCTGCTTATCGCGATACTGTTCCTCATCTCTGATTTCGCGATGATCGAGCATGTTGTCGAAAACAAAATGCCCGCAAAATATGAATGGATGGCGGCGTTCGGACTTGCGTTCACGGTTATTTGGATCTATGTAAAGGTTCTCGATCTTCTGATCCGTATCGTAGGAAACAGTAAAAATTAAATATAAATCACGTACAAAAACAGCGAACCCAAAGCGTAATGCCTTGGATCCGCTGTTTTTTATATTATAATGAAAATCACAAATGCGATTTAATTAACCCTCGAAGGGCTGTACAACGTTAACATCGTCGTTATTTGTGTTGGTGTTAGTGTTGTTGTTTGTGTTGACTTTGTTTTCGGTGTTAGCTTTAACTGCATTCGGATTGTCGATGGGGTTGGTCTTTGAGTCGCCGATCGAACCGTTGCCGCTCTTGCCGGTGTCTGAACCGTCGTAGGGCTGAACTACGTTTACGTTTTTGTCGTCGGTGGTTGTGTTATTATTGGTGTTGTAGCTTGTGTTGTTGTTAGTGTTTGTATCGTTGTTAGTGTTTGTGTTAGTGTTTGTATCGTTGTTGTTTGTATTGGTATCAACATAGTTGTAAGTTTCTTTGCTTTCTGTGTAGCCGTTTGTATCAACATATGCTGTGTTGTCGTTAGTCTGAGCGCTTGTCGCGGGCTGAGTCTTTGCAGCAGCTTTCTTTGTAGAAGCCTTTTGAGCTGTTGTGGCAGCCGCCGGAGCGTCGGTTGCCGACTTGTTGATCATCGGGATACCGAAGATGCAGAAGCTTGCGATTCCTGCTGCCGTTACGGAGAGGGTGATCAACGCTGCCGCGATTCTCTGCTTCTTAGCCTTTCTTCTTCTCTCCTTCTGGATAAAAGCGATCCTTCTCTGTCTTGCTTCTCTTGAGAGGGGAGCGGGCTCGCTGCCGTTTGATTTCATATCAAAACCGTCGTTGTATGTCTTTTTATTAACTTCCTTAGCGTTGAGTTCCTGTGTGTCGATTACCTGTGTGTTTTTGATTTCCTTTGTGTTTTTCATTTTTCTTTCTCCTTTAATTTAGAAATTTGTCAGGGTTTTGTGTTTTGTTTTGTTGTTCCCTTGACTGTGGCTATATAATAACATACAGACTATAACAAAACCCTAACAAAAAATCTGTTATTTTTAAGTTTTTTAAAATTTTTTTAAATTTTTTTGAATCTTAAAGAAATTTTCGAAGAATTCAAAGGGTCATTATCATTTTCCGCACTTGACATATTCCAAAACATAATGTAATATATATATGGTTTAAGAACCGCCGAAATATTTGGGGGTATAGCTCAGCTGGGAGAGTGCTTGACTGGCAGTCAAGAGGTCACGGGTTCGAGCCCCGTTATCTCCACCA
>JBGULZ010000032.1:0-9205 GCA_045116595.1 Ruminococcus sp.
TTCGTCGGCGATAGCGTTGAGACGGTCTTTTGCGGCGTCGGTTTTCTTTTTATACTCGTCGCTGAAGCGGTTCAAGCCCTCGGTCGATTTGAGCACGATCTCGGCTCTCATAAAGCAGCCGTCAAGCTGCTCGTCGTCAAAAGCGACGGGCGCGACTAAAATATACCGGTTGCCGGGAGCAAAATCGGGCTTTGCGAGATGATCGGGATGAAGAACGATACCCGTGATCTTATAATCCTTGCCCTTCAAAAACTTCGGTGTGTCACCGTTTTCGTCGCAGGCGGTGACTGTATCTCCGATTTTATACCCGAGCTTTTCCGCGATAGTCTGCTCGACCGCGCATTCATCGGCTTTTTGCGGCAGATCTCCCTCTACGATCTCGGGTATGTTGATCCTTTCGCTTACGGAAACGACGTTGACGTTCTCGTGGACATCGCCGTTGTTGACCTTTGCGTTCGCAAAATAGATACCTTCGACATCCTTGACGTCCTCATCCGCTTTTAACGCGTCGATATCTCCGTTTGTCATAAGCAGCGACGAGGTAGCCTCAAAATCCCTGTAGGATGTTCTTTGATAAAAGCTGTCGCCCGCGTTCCTCATTGACGCGGCGGAGTAGCTAATGCCGAGAAACGCCGAAGCCGCCATTGCCGCGATGAAAACAACGGAGATCCACGAGAGAAGGTTCTTTTTGACGTTGCGCGCAGCGTCCTTAACCTGTGTTTTTTTCATAATGAACCCCTTTCTCGCCTTACCAGATCAGATCTACGGCGTGAAGCGGGTGCATATTTTTCTTGATAGAAGCGATCTTGCCGTTGCGAACTTTCACAACGCGATCCGCCATCTTTGCGATCTCGACGTTATGGGTGACCATCATAACGGTAGTGCCCTGGGTCTTGACGATATCCTCGATGGTCTGGAGCACCTCGATGCTTGTGGTATAGTCAAGCGCCGCGGTAGGCTCGTCGGCAAGTATCAGCTTGGGTTTTTTGACGATCGCGCGCGCGATTGAAACACGCTGCTGCTGACCGCCCGACATCTGTCCGGGATAGTTGTTCTCGCGCTGCGACATATTGACCTTGGCGAGCGCTTCCTTTGAGGACATCGGATCCTCAGCCAGCTCGGCGATAAATTCAACATTTTCGAGCGCCGTAAGGTTGGGCATCAGGTTATACGACTGGAAGATATAGCCGATGTAGTCGCGGCGGTATTTAGTAAGCTCCTCGTCGGAGGGGTGCGAGAAATCCTTTCCCTCGATAGTCAGCTCGCCTGTCGTCAGGAAGTCCATTCCGCCGACGATATTCATCATCGTTGATTTGCCGCAGCCGGATTCGCCGAGCACTACGATAAACTCGTTTTTGTAAACATCGAGGTTGATACCCTTCAAAACCTTTAGCGTGGTATCGCCTGTCTGGAATTCCTTGGTGATATTGCGCAGGGTAGCGAGGATCTCTTTTTTCTCCTCAAGGTCGACGATCAGACCTTTTTCGTCGATCGTGATCGCCGCAAGGGAAGCCATACGCTCGCAGAGCTGCATTTCCTCTTCATCATACAGAGTACCGTCGAGCTTGTTGACGATCTGAACGCAGCCGATTATATCGCGCGTGTTGTTGAGCGGTACGCAGATCATAGTCTTGGTTACAAGGTCGTTGTCGTCAAAGACAGTGCCGTCAAAGCGGGTGTCGGACGCGGCGTCCTCTACGAATACGGATTTGCCCGTCTGAGTAACGATACCCTCAATGCCCAGACCGTTCTCTACGCTGATGTTTGAGATATCGGCGGGGCCGATATGGAATACGGGTGACAGTCTGTCGGTCTTGGGGTCGAGTAGCCATATCGCTCCCGCCTCGCTGTTCAGCGTCTTGACGATTATCTCCAAGCTGCCGGACAGCGCCTCCTCCAAGTTATCTACCTTGAGCAGCTGCGCCATGATCGCCCATGACGCTTTTGCGAATCGTTTGTTTTCTTCTGCCATTTTCTCTATCCTCCGGAAGTTTTCTATGTATGTTAAGTGTTTTTATTTATCGGTGTTTTCGCCGCCGGGACCGTAGTAAGCGAACCCGAGCATAGTGATATCATCAAACTGCTCGGCGTCTCCGACAAAAGCGTTGATACCGTTTGTTACGTTGTCAAGCACCTGCTGAGGTGAGGCGTTTTGATCGCTGTTCAAGACCTCAAGCAAGCGGTCTGTGCCGAACAGCTCGCGATCACAGTTCATCGCCTCGGCTACGCCGTCCGTATAGACGAACAGCCTGTCTCCGGGTTTAAGCTCAAAATCATGCTCGCGGAATTTAAGCCCCTTGACAAGCGATACGGGCGGTGAATGCCTGTACTCGATGAGCTCGTATGAGCCGTCTGCCCGTTTTAGAACGGGGTGCTCATGCCCGGCGTTTGCAGCCTTTCCCTTTCCTGTTGAAAGCTCCAGAACCGCAAGCCATACGGTGACGAACTGCTTGGGCTTGATGTTATTTGTCTCGATCAGCTGGTTGTTGACCCTTCCGAGCGCCTCGGACGGGCTGTCCCCCGCTTTGAGACGGTTTTTGACAAGTATCTTGGAGATCATCATAAACAGCGACGCAGGTATTCCCTTGCCCGAAACATCGGCGATAACCATTGCGAGATGATCTTCATCTACGAGGAAGAAATCATAGAAATCTCCGCCGACCTCCTTTGCCGGAGTCATCGACGCGTAGATGTCAAAGTCCTTTCTGTCCGGGAACGCCGGGAAATCGCTCGGGAGCTGAGCCTCCTGGATATCCTTCGCCATATTCAGCTCGGCGCCGATACGCTCTTTTTCGGCGGTCGCAAGGCGCAGCTGTCTGATATAATCGCGCAGCTCCACGTTCATTTGCTCAAACGAATCCGAGAGCTCCTCGATCTCGTCGCCGGTATGGATATCAGGCGAAACGAGCTTTTCCGACTCCAGATCGTCCACCATTTCCTTTGCGGCGGAATTCAACCGGTTGATCGGGACCAGCACGCCCTTTTTTGTTTTTCTGTAGTAAATAATGATCGGGATGATACTCGACACCAGCACGATCAACAGCGTCGCGAGGTTGAAATCCACGATCTTTATTATTATGTTTTCGCCCTTGAACTCGGACGCGACGATCGCGACCGTTTTGCCGCTTTTGTCAAGTACAGGTGAAAACGCGGTAACGACCATCTTATCGTCAACTTGATCGTTGATGTAAACGTTTGTTTCGGAATCAACGGAATAGGAGCTCATCGCGATATCCTTGAATTCTCCGTCAAAGCCCTGACGGGCGCCTAACGCGTTCCCGCCGGTGCTGTTTGTATCCCATAAGGTCACGAGCTCGTTGCCCGACGGCACGAAAACATACAAGCGGTCCAATTCTCCCTCAGACTGCATCAGCTTTAGGAAATCCTGGACCTGATCATAGTATCCATCCGTTTTTCCGCTTTTGTAATACTCTGCCGCCTTATCGCCGTCGATATATTTGGAAGCCGTGTGGGTCAACGTAAACGCTGCCCCGTAGCGGCTGTCGTCAAAGACCTTGATGTAGCGCCATGTGATGCCGATACAGACAAATACGACGATGAAGATGATAACAAAAATCAAACCGAGCACTGCCTTGGTAGCCAGCTTTTTTCTTTTTTTCTTTGGTGCTTTACTCATGGCTGCTCTCCGTCGGTAAAATATTTTTCCTGATAGTCAAGACGTTTTTCCCGTCCTGATACGCGTAGCTTACCCCGTCCATCAGCCTCTTGGTGAGAAATATCCCGAGCCCTCCCTTTTTCGCTACCGATAAGGGACGTTCCTTTGAGGGGTCGGGCTTAGCCAAGGGGTCAAAGGGCTTGCCGCTGTCAATAAACGACAACGTGACCGAAAGAGGGTCTTCGCTCCCGTCCGCGGTCACGGTGATCATACCCGTGCCGGGCTTATACGCGTAGCTCGCGACGTTTACAAAGATCTCCTCGGTACAGAGCTTCAACTCAAAAAGCTCCTTTTTCTTGAACCCGAGTTCCTTTGCAAAATCGAGGACAAAATCTGTCACTTCACCCAGCCTTGCTTTTTCGGCAGGTATCTCTATGCTCTTCATTTTACGTCGATAATATCAACGAAGCCTGTTACTTCAAAAATGTTCTTGACTTCTTCGTTAGAATTGATAACGCACATATCGCCGTTTTCCTGCATCACCTCGGCAGCGCCGAACAACGCGCGCAGACCCGCGCTGGAGATGTAGTCCATATCTTTAGCGTCGATAACGAGCGATGTCACTCCGTCAAGGCAGGTCTCAAATTCCTTTTCCAACTCGGGAGCGGTGTTTGTGTTTAATTCGCCTTCAATGGCAACCGTAAGCTTGGTGCCTTCCTGTGTTTTTGTGATCGTCATAAGATGATTCCTCCTGAAAATAAATTGAAATCATGGCTTGTTTGATAAACGCCGTAATGTAAAAATCAAGAATTTTTGCATTACAAGACACTTTATAACAAGCCTCAGCATAATATGACCGAAATGTTCATATATATCAAAAATATCATACCATACAATTCGAGCCAATGCAACAGTCGGAACGGTTGTTTTTTGAAAAGCTGTGTACCGAAATGGCACAAACAAAAAAGAGCCGGTTTACATTTCTGCAAATCAGCTCTTTTGGCTTTTATGTTATTTTTCTGTATCAAAGATGATCAACATTACATTTGAGTCAGTTATCCTCAGACTTACCGAAATACTCGACGCACATCATTGTAAGATCGTCGAACTGTTCTGCTTCGCCGACAAAACTGCGGATATCGTCGTGGACAGTTTCCAATAAGGTTTGGGGAGAACTGTCCTTAGCTTTATTCAGTGCCGCGACTGCGCGGTCAACACTGTACAGGTTTTCGTCCGCGTCGGTCGCCTCGGCAACGCCGTCGGTGTATAGGAACAGCTTGCTGCCCGGCTGCATTTGGACAGTATAATCCTTATACTTCATCCTCACGAATCCGCCGATGACAAAGCCGTGCTCATCATTGAGAACTTCAAAATCCGAGCCGGGAGCCTTTATTATCGGATACTCGTGCCCCGCGTTTGAGGCGGTCAATTCACCGCTGCGCAGGTCAAGGATGCCGAGCCATACCGTGACGAACATCTTCTCGTGGTTTTTGGCGCATATCATCTTGTTTACGGTCTCCAAGATCTGCGCCGGGCTTTTGCCGCTCATACACTGAGTCTCAATAACGCCCTTTGTCCTTACCATAAACATCGCCGCGGGAATACCTTTTCCGGAAACATCTGCGATCACAATAGCGAGGTGATCGTGATCCATAAAGAAGAAGTCGTAGAAATCTCCGCCAACCTCTTTTGCGGGGATCATAGACGCGTAAATATCAAACTCATCCCTTTCGGGAAACGCCGGAAAGTTGTTGGGCAGCATATCCGCCTGGATCCTGTTGGCAAGCGTGAGCTCGGTATGTATACGCTGCTTTTCCGCGGTGATCTCTGTCAGGTTCTTCTCGTAATCCTGGAGATCGTTCTCCATATCCTTTACGGCAAGGGCGAGGTTTTCAATCTCGTCGCCGGTGTGGATATCAAGATTCGCAAAGTGTTCGGTATTTTGAACGCCCGCCTTTTTATCCGCGACATATTTTTGGGAAGCGTTTGTGATATCGTTGATCGGTTTTACGACGGTGTTCTTCATATGCCGCATCATTAGAAAACCGAACAGGGCGATAACGAGCAACAGCCCGATCGCGTATTGCAGAACAAATCTCCAAATACCGGAAACGACATTATCCAGCGTGATGTCGGCGAGGATAAAGCCCGTCACTTCGCCCGATTTGCCTTTTACGGGAACGCCTGATGTGCACATCCAGCCGTATTTTTCGGGCTTGCCGATATCATAGAGCATACCTCTGCCGTCCCAGGTAAGGAACTTTTCGATACCCTTGTGCTCAACGCTTTCCCACGCGCCCGGTTGATAGGGCTCTATTGGGTCGGGGTCGACGATATAAACCATCGCGTCGCTTTTGCTGTCGTACATAGCGAGGTAGATATCATAAACATCGCTTGATTTTCTGTATTCGTCAAGCACCGCCATGATCATCTTATAATCCTCGCGCTCGGTCAGATCCGAAAAATGAGCTTTATAGGATTCTGACGACGGGTCGGCTCTTTCGGCATCCGTCATAGAACGGTAACGGTTCATCACCTCGCGCGAAAGAGCTTCCGTATCCGCTGCCTTGTATAAAATAGCTGAGGCGCTGCGTGAAAGATTGAATGCTGTTGAAATATCCTGCCTCGCGACTGCCGCGGTATACAGGCTGAGTCCTATTACCAGACAGACTATCCCAAGCAAAACCGAACCCAAAAGCACAAAACGGAAAATGCGGTTTGACAGAGAGTGGCGCATACGCTCAAGCTTTGTCATTTCTCTGACGCTTTTTTTCGGCATAACCGGCCTCCGTTATTTAATATTCAAAACGTTGTCAAAACCGGTGATCTTAAAAACGCCTCGTATATCGGCATTTGAACCCGTAACAGTGACGTCGGGACGTCCGGTTTCTTCCATAGCCTGCTGTGTTGTAAGCAACACTCTCAATCCTGCCGAGGATAAGTACTTAAGCTTTGTAAAATCGAATACGAATTCAGCGGCGGAGCCGATAACTTCGTCGACTACTGCCTGCAGCTCGGAAGCCGCCGCGGTATCCAAGCGTCCTTCAAGCGCAATGATCACTGCGTCGTCTTGCTTAGTTTTAATGATATTCAACATATGATGATCTCCTTTGTTACTTCTTGCTCAATACTACGTCTCCGAACGTGGTGGTCTCTGTAAAGTATCCTCCCGTGATGGCTGCTTCGGGCTTGACGTAGTTATCGTTTCGGTGAACAAACACATATATCCTCGAATCAATAAGGTGCTGACCTTTATCATCCTTGGCATAGCCTCTGACGCCTGCGTTCAAGCCTTCATTCATATTAATACGTTTGTTCTCTGTAGTCAAGAGGTTTTCCCACATGTTTTCGGCAATATCCTCGGGGACCCTGTCATACTGCGCCGCCGCGATGGATGTGATATAGGACGCGTCCTTCTTATCCTTGTTATTGATAAGCGCCGTAGTCTGGTAGAGGTACATCGGCGTACCGCCCGTTCCGTAATTGAGATTGCGGTTGCCGCAGAGCGTGTACTTGCGCTTGTCGATTGTCAGACGTTTCTCGGGGTTTTCACCGACATAAACATACAGATCCTTGACCGCGCTCTCCATATAATACTTCGTCCTTTTTGTGTTGACGTAATCGGGATTGTAATAATGGTAGCCGATGAAGACACTCGCGTCGGATGATGAACCCTTGTTCATATTCAAGGGCAGGCAGTTAGTGGCGCCCTGCGTGAGCAGGTCTTTCATCGCCTCAGCCTCTGTATCGCCTACGCCGACAAAGAAGCTGTCGATACCGGTAAGATCGGTATTTGTCTTTTGATGGATATACAGCGAGTCGTTTGTGTCGCCGAAGGGTATTACATACTGAGCCTCGGAGATTGTCTTGCCGTAAAAGTCCTTTTGCGCCGGTATATCGCCGTGATCGACCGTCAAGACGGTGGACAAGCCCGGTTCAAATACCTTGTCGGAGATCGTGAGCTCAGTCAGCGCGTCGCCGGTTGAGCTTCCGCCCGAGCTTGTGGTGGCGTACAGATAATATTGCCTGAAGTTCGGCGAGGTGATCGGCACGGGCGTTTTTGACGATACGTTCTGAACGAGCGAATACTTTGCCCCGTTGACCGTCAGGGTCTCGGGAGGAGTCGCGCCGTCCTTTGCCCTGTACCGCAGCAGACCGTGGATAGCTTTTGCCGGGTTGTTGGTATAGGTCACGCCCAGATAAGCGGCGTTTGTATTATAGCTTTGCGAACTGACGTCGCCGCTGTAATGCGGGTCGTAGGCAGCGCTTTTATTATACCACGCCTCGGCAGGATACACAGCAAGACTCTGGTTAAGGATCTCAGCTGAAGCGCATAGCAAAGCAATATAGCAGGAATCATTGGCGAAATCGTCGTATGCCTCCCGTTCTGCTTCTACCCATTTTGAATCGGGATTATACGTCGCCACTTTTACGGAGGCGATATACCTGCCCTTAACGGGAGCCGCGCGGTGGATATACAGATATGCCGGACTGCACTCGCCGCTTTTATCGTGGAGGTAATAAGCAAGATTGAGCGGATTTTTTTCGTAGGGGAACTTCACATCCTGAACAGAGGCAAAGCCCTCCGGGACCTCTTTGCTGCTGCTGAGCACCAGATCACCCGGCGCTAAAGGCTGATATCCCGACTTATATCCGCAGGCATAAAGCATACGGGGCTGACTGACGGTCGTCTCCCATTTGACGCCCGGAATCACATTATCGACATATTTATTCCAAGAGGTTAAGGATTGTCCCGAATTGACGGTAAAGTCATCGTAATTGTTGAGCTCATAGTGGTAGATGCTGTTTTCCCCGATATTGGTGCCGAGCTGCATAAATACAGATGTGATCCCATATCCTGTCTGTGCGTAGTTGGATTCTTTATTGCCGGTATAGGCGTTGAGCAAGGTCGCAAAGTTCTTCATTCTCGGCGTACCTGCATAGAACTGAACGTCGTACAGCGCACGTTTCGGGTTATAGGAAGTGGTATAGCACAGATAGGTCCTGACGTTGCTCGTTGAACGATACGAAGCGGATTGCAGGCCGATTTTTTCATAGCTCCATTCTCTGCCTTTTGTAAAATCTTCTTCTCCAAGCAGCTTACCGCCGAGCTTCTGTGCATATTCTTTGAGTGACCAGCCGGATTTTTCGGCGTCTTTACCGCTGACGAAATACAGTCCTGAAACATACTCTGTACCGGATGTGTATTTTTCCGAGGGAGAGAAGAAAACATATTTCGTGTTATCCCACTTGTCGGATTGATCACAGGAGTTAAAGTTATACGGCGCGCCGCCGAAATAGCAAACGGCTTCATAGCCTTCTTTTCTGTCGGACAGTTTATCGGCGATCTGAATTTCATCGGCAAGGATCGGCGAGCCGACGGACGCATCCTTTGTATAGCAGATCGAGGTGCC
Source organism: Ruminococcus sp. (assembly GCA_045116595.1). Taxonomy (GTDB): domain Bacteria; phylum Bacillota; class Clostridia; order Oscillospirales; family Acutalibacteraceae; genus Ruminococcoides. The sequence continues at coordinate 9,031 of JBGULZ010000032.1, forward strand.
GTATCCGTCGTAGCCTGCCGGGGTATATTTGACCGTACCGTAGGTGACCGCCTGAGAGGTGGATTTGATCTTCGCCATACGTATATCGGTAACAGCCGCTTTCTCGTTCGTCGTGACGGTATAGCCGAGATACGAATAGTATCTTATTGTTTTTAAGCCGAATTTTATGCTTTGT